>NZ_VRUW01000090.1:0-18263 GCF_008039475.1 Methylobacterium sp. WL12
CTCCTCCCCCGCCTCCTCTCAGCAGCCGCAGCCCTGGCGCTCGCGCTCGCCTGCACCCCCGGCCACGCCCAGACCAAGCCCGGCGACATCAAAGGCGTCGACGCGATGGGCGACAAGAGCCGCAGCGCCAACGACGGCTGGAGCCAGGCCCCAGTGCCGCGCGAGGAATCAGCGGCCAAGGATGCGCCCAACCCGGGCGGCAACTCCACGGCGGAGAACCGGGAGCGGAAGGTGCCGGGCGCCGACACCGGCTCCTCCTCGGGCACCGAGCCGCAGGCACCCCTCGACCACCGCACCCCGGGGCCGTCAGGACAGAACCCGGCCATTCCGTCGAAATAATTCCGGTTTCCGCTAGCGGATTGAACGAGCTGGTAAATCGTGCGTATTGCAGCGCGATATCCGCCCGATCTGTGTCACGGAACCGCACTTGCCTCGGGCCGGCAATCCTGGGAAGCATGCTGGAATTAGTCCAGCTCTGATCGGGATACTCGGATGACGATTCAGGTCTCACGGCGCGGCCTGCTGAAGGGTGGCGCCATCACCCTCGCGGGTGGCTCCCTCGGCGCCCTCGGCTTCGGCGGCCTCGAGCCGGCGATGGCGGCGGCGGTCCGCCCCTTCAAGCTCGCGCAGATGCGCGAGACCCGTAACACCTGCCCCTACTGTTCGGTGGCCTGCGGCGTCATCCTCTACAGCCTCGGCGACAAGTCGAAGAACGCCCGCTCTGCGGTGATGCACGTCGAGGGCGACCCCGACCACCCGATCAACCGCGGCACGCTCTGCCCGAAGGGCTCGGCGCTGCTCGACTTCATCCAGGCCGAGACCCGGACGAAGTACCCGCTGCACCGCGAGGCCGGCTCCAAGGAGTTCAAGCGCGTCTCCTGGGACTTCGCCTTCGAGCGGATCGCCCGGCTGATGAAGGAGGATCGCGACAAGAACTTCGTGGCCAAGAACGGCGACCTCACGGTCAACCGCTGGACCACGATGGGCTTCCTCGGCGCCTCGGCGACCTCCAACGAGACCGCGTGGCTCACCTACAAGACGGTCCGAAGCATGGGGGCCCTGGTCTTCGATAACCAGGCCAGGGTTTGACACGGCCCATCGGTCGCCAGTCTGGCGCCCTCCTTCGGCCGCGGTGCGATGACCAACCTCTGGATGGACATCAAGCACGCGGACGTCATCACCGTCATGGGCGGCAACGCCGCTGAGGCGCACCCCTGCGGCTTCAAGTGGGTGGTCGAGGCCAAGGCCCACAACAACGCCAAGCTGATCGTCGTCGACCCGCGCTTCACCCGCACGGCGTCGGTGGCTGACCTGTACTGCCCGATCCGCCAGGGGACCGACATCGCGTTCCTGTCGGGCGTGACCAAGTACCTGCTCGACAACGACAAGCTGCAGCATCGCTACGTCGCGGCATATTCCAACGCCGGCTACGTCGTGCGCGAAGGCTACGACTTCCAGGACGGGCTGTTTGCCGGCTACGATCCCGAGAAGCGCGACTACGACAAGTCGACCTGGGACTACGAGATCGGTCCCGACGGGTACGCGGTCGTCGACGAGACGATGCAGCACCCGCGTTGCGTCATGCAGCTGCTGAAGAAGCACGTCGCGATCTACACGCCCGAGATGGTGTCGCGGATCTGCGGCTCGCCGCAGGAGACCTTCCTCAAGGTCTGCGAGCTCATCGCCACGACCTCGACGCCCGACCGGACGATGGCTTCGCTCTATGCTCTCGGCTGGACGCACCACTCCAAGGGCTCGCAGAACATCCGCTCGATGTGCATCGTGCAGACGTTGCTCGGCAACATCGGCATGTTGGGTGGCGGCATGCAGGCCTTGCGCGGCCACTCCAACATCCAGGGGCTGACGGACCTCGGGCTGATGAGCAACCTCATCCCCGGCTACCTGAACATCCCGATCGAGAAGGAGCCGACCTACAAGGACTACGCGTCCAAGCGCGAGTTCAAGCCGCTGCGGCCGGGGCAGACCAGCTACTGGCAGAACTACAACAAGTTCTTCGTCTCGTTCCAGAAGGCGATGTGGGGCGAGAAGGCGACCAAGGAGAACGACTGGGCCTACGACTACCTGCCCAAGCTCGACGTGCCGACCTACGACGTGCTGCGCGGCTTCGAGCTGGCGAAGCAAGGCAAGATGACCGGGTACTTCATCCAGGGCTTCAATTGCCTGATGTCGTTCCCCAATCGCGCCAAGATGACGGAAGCCTTCTCCAAGATGAAGTTCATCGTGGTGATGGACCCGCTCAAGACCGAGACCGCGCGGTTCTGGGAGAACCACGGCGAGTACAACGACGCGGACACCGCCTCGATCCAGACCGAGGTGTTCGAGCTGCCGACCACGCTGTTCGCCGAGGAGGAGGGCTCGCTCTCCAACTCCAGCCGCTGGCTGCAATGGCACTGGCAGGCTCAGGACGCTCCGGGCGAGTGCAAGCCCGACATCGACATCATGGCGGGCATCTTCCTGCGCATGAAGGAGATGTATCAGAAGGAGGGCGGCGCCTTCCCGGACCCGATCGTCAACCTGACCTGGAACTACGCGATCGCCCACGAGCCAACGCCGACCGAGCTCGCTCGCGAGATGAACGGCTACACGCTCGCCCCGACGCCGGGCCTCGACGGGCAGACCCTGCCCGCCGGCCGCCAGGTCGACGGCTTCGCCCAGCTCAAGGACGACGGCACCACCGCCTGCGGCTGCTGGATCTACTCGGGCTGCTACACCGAGAAGGGCAACACCATGGCCCGCCGCGACAACGCGGATCCGGGCGACCGCGGCATCGCGCCGAACTGGGCCTTCGCCTGGCCGGCCAACCGCCGCGTGCTCTACAACCGCGCCTCGTGCGACCCGGAAGGGAAGCCGTGGTCGGAGAAGAAGAAGCTCATCGAGTGGAACGGCAAGCAGTGGGTCGGCTTCGACGTGCCGGACTACGGCGTCACCGTCGCCCCCGATAAGGGCGTCGGCCCGTTCATCCTCAACCAGGAGGGCGTCGCCCGCCTGTGGACCCGCGGCCTGATGCGCGACGGGCCGTTCCCGACGCACTACGAGCCGTTCGAGTCGCCGATGGCCAACATCCCGTTCCCGCGGGTGAAGGGCAATCCGGCGTCGCGGATCTTCAAGGACGACCTGGCCGACCTCGGCACCGCGGAAGAGTTCCCCTACGCGGCGACGAGCTACCGGCTGACCGAGCACTTCCATGGCTGGACCAAGCACGCCCGGATCAACGCGATCCTCCAGCCGGAGGCCTTCGTCGAGATCTCCGAGCAGCTCGCGAAGGAGAAGGGCATCGTGAAGGGCGGCTGGGTCCGGGTCTGGTCCAAGCGCGGCTCGCTCAAGGCCAAGGCCGTCGTCACCAAGCGCATCAAGCCGCTGATGTGCGACGGGAAGGCCGTCCACGTGGTCGGCATCCCGCAGCATTGGGGCTTCATGGGCCAGACGAAGAAGGGATGGCACCCGAACTCGCTCACCCCGGTGGTCGGCGACGCCAACACCGAGACGCCCGAGTTCAAGGCGTGGCTCGTCAACATCGAGCCGACGACGCCGCCGTCGGACGCGGTCGCGTAAGGGGAGCATCAGACAATGGCCGATTACAGCTCCCTCGACATCCGGCAGCGCTCCGCCTCCACGGAGACGCCGCCGGCCATCCGCTCCCACATGGAGGTCGCCAAACTCATCGACGTGTCGAAGTGCATCGGCTGCAAGGCCTGCCAGTCGGCCTGCGAGGAGTGGAACGACCTGCGGGACGACGTCGGCGTCAACGTCGGCGTCTACGACAACCCGCACGACCTCACGCCGAAGACGTGGACCCTGATGCGGTTCACGGAATACGAGAACGAGGCGACCAACAACCTCGAATGGCTGATCCGCAAGGACGGCTGCATGCACTGCACCGATCCGGGCTGCCTCAAGGCGTGCCCGTCCCCGGGCGCGATCGTGCAGTACTCCAACGGCATCGTCGACTTCATCGAGGAGAACTGCATCGGCTGCGGCTACTGCGTGAAGGGCTGCCCGTTCAACATCCCGCGCATCTCCGAGAAGGACCACAAGGCGTACAAGTGCACGCTGTGCTCGGACCGCGTGGCCGTCGGGCAGGCGCCCGCCTGCGCCAAGGCGTGCCCCACCGGCTCGATCATGTTCGGCACCAAGGCCGCGATGATCGAGCAGGCGCAGACCCGCGTGATCGACCTCAAGTCGCGCGGCTTCGAGCATGCCGGCCTCTACGACCCGGCCGGCGTCGGCGGCACGCACGTGATGTACGTGCTCCACCACGCCGACAAGCCGCAGCTCTATGCCGGCCTGCCGCTCGACCCGAAGATCTCGCCGCTGGTCGCCTTCTGGAAGGGAGGCGCCAAGGTGTTCGGGCTCGCCGCGATGGGCTTCGCCGCGGTCGCCGGCTTCTTCCACTACGTCACGGCGGGGCCGAACGAGGTCGTCGCCGAGGAAGAGGAAGAGGCGATCGAGTACGACCACGAGAAACGCCGTGGCGCCGAGGGCGGCGAGAACCGGCCGCACTGACGGAATCGAGGCGGCGCACATTCGGCGCCGCCTCGGGTCGAGATCGCCGGGACGCATCGGTGGCCGCGGGCGAAGCGACCGCCCGCGTCCCGGCTCCGTTTCGTGCCGCCATTCGAGAGAAGCAGATTCGATGACCGTTCACACCGACATCCGAGACGGCGACGCGCGCCCCCTGCGTGAGGTGCACGAGGCGCCCGAGGTGCTGTACGTCCCGCGCTACACCGGTCTGCAGCGGGTCAACCACTGGATCACCGCGATCCTGTTCACCCTGCTGACCCTCTCGGGCCTGGCGATGTTCACGCCCTACCTGTTCTCGCTCACTGGCATCTTCGGCGGCGGCCAGGCGACGCGGGCGATCCACCCGTGGTTCGGCGTGGCGCTGGCCGTCAGCTTCGCGCTGCTGTTCCTGCGGTTCTGGAAGCTCAACATCCCCAACAAGGACGACGTCGCCTGGTCGATGAAGATCGGCGACGTGGTGACCAACCGCGAGGACCGGCTGCCCGAGCTCGGCAAGTACAATGCCGGCCAGAAGGGCGTGTTCTGGGGTCAGACCGCCCTGATCGGGATCATGTTCGTCACCGGCCTGGTGATCTGGGACCAGTATTTCTACACCTACACCGTCATCGAGACGAAGCGCTGGGCGCTGCTGGCGCATTCACTGGCCGCGGTCATCGCCATCGCGATCATCGTCGTGCACATCTATGCCGGCATCTGGGTGCGCGGCACCGGCCGGGCGATGGTGCGCGGCACCGTCACCGGCGGCTGGGCCTATCGCCACCATCGCAAGTGGTTCCGGCAGATCGCCGGCGGCAAGCGCCAGCGCGGCTCCACCGACAAGCGCGGGCACTGACGCCTTGGCCCGTTTCTTCAAGCGCAACCCCGCGGCCGAGCCCGCGGGGCAAAATCCCGCGGGCGACGAAGCCGCCCAGGCCCCGAAACGCCCCAAGCTCCACGAGTTGCAGCCCGATCCGGACCGGATCGGCATCGCCGGCTCGGTGCCTTTCGTCCAGCTCCCCGTCCCCGCCGACCTGTTCGCGAACCGCGCCCTGCGCCTGCAGCGCCTCGCGCCCGACCATCCGATGGGCGGCTACCTCGACCTGCTCGCCCGCATCGCCACGGCGCAGGCCGCGGTTCAAGCCTCTCGCGCCGCGCGGGGCGTCCCGCCCGCCGAGCCCCATCCGGACGTGGCGATGCGGCTCGAGCACGGCATGCCGCCGATCTCCCGGCACACCCTTGAGGCGCCCGACGCCTTCCCCGCCTGCCTCGACGCGCTGCTCGACGCCCTCGACCTCGGCCCGGCGCCGCGGGCCGCCCACGACGCGGTGGCGGCGCTCCGTGCGGCCAGCGCGGACGAGCGCCTCGACCTCGGCGTGCAGGTGTTCGAGGGCGCGTTCCCGGTGGCGCGCATGGCCGAATGCGTGTTCGTCGCGGCCGCCCTCCAGGTCTGCCTGTCGGAGGCCGCCGCCGGCCTCGACCGCACCGCCCTCAAGGCGGTGGCCGACGGCGTCTGCCCGTGTTGCGGCGGGGCGCCGGTGGCGAGCCTGATCGTCGCCTGGACTCCCGCCGACAAGGCGCGCTACCTCGCCTGCTCGCTCTGCGGCAGCCAGTGGAACCACGTTCGCATCCGCTGCACCGCCTGCGGCTCCGGCGAGGCGATCAGCTACCAGAGCCTCGACGAGGTCTCGAAGGACATCCAGGTCGAGACCTGCGGCACCTGCCACAGCTACATCAAGCACATGCACCAGCACCGCGACCCCGTGCTCGACCCGGTGGCCGACGACGTCGCCTCCTACGGCCTCGACCTCAAGATCGTCGAGGAAGGGTTTCGCAAGTCGGGCCTGAACCCGCTCTTCGTGATCTGACGCGGTCTTTCGCGATCTGACGCGGTCTTGCGTGGCCCCGCGCCAAGCCCGCCTCGTGCAGCATGGCGCCCATCGCCGCGGGCCGGGGATCGATTGCGCGCAAGCCACGTTGTGGAGGCTCGGGGGCGTTCGCGTCCCGACCTCCATGTCAGGCCCGACCATGACCAGACTCGCCCTCGCCGCGGCGCTTGCCCTCGGCCTCGCCAGCCCCGCCCTCGCCCAGATGATTGAGACGCCGACGAGCACCACCGTGATCGTGCCGCCCGGCGCGCCGGGCGTCGTCACGCGTCAGACCAATTCGACCGGCGGGGACGCCGCCGCCACCTACTCGCCGACCGGCCGGGCCGCCGACGGCGTCGCCACCGACTCGGCCGCCGCCGGCAACGCGGGCCAGCCATCGCGCATCGGCTCGACCGGCAGCAGCGGCGGCCGCTGAGGCGTCCCTAGCCGACAGGCTCCACGCCCGTCGGCTTTCAGGTCTGCATTCAGGAAGGCGCTCCGCCACGGCGGGGCGCCTTTCGCCGTTCGGGGCCAGGCCGATTCAACGCCGACCCCGTGTCGCGAGCCTACGGATAGCCGTAGCGGCTCTTGGCGGCGGCGAGCAGGTGCAGGGCCTCGCCGTCGCGGCCGGCGGCGCAGGCCGCCGAGGCGTGGGCGAGGTCCGCGCTGAACCGGTCCCCGACCGGCTTGTTGAGGTTGCCCGTGGCGACGTCGCTGTCGACCACGGCTTGCGTCCTGCCGATCGCCGGGCCGCAGCCGGAGCCCTGCGGCAGCACCACGGGCGCGGGCGCCGCCGCCGCGACGACAGCGGGCGCCGCGGCCTTCTGCTGGCAGCCGGCGAGCGCGCCGGCGACGAGGAGGGCGGCGAGCGAAAATCCAGAGATCTTGGTCGGCACGGGCGGCTTTCCCTGATACGGCGCAGCGTGCGCCGGACGGTTTTTGAGCCCGCGCCGCCGGCCGGTCAATCGTTCGATGCGATCCGCCAGTGCGTCCGTGGATCGCCCAGTGGACGTGCGTCCCCCCTCTCCCCGCACGCGGGGAGAGGGCCGCGACGACCCCGTCGTCGGCGCGGCGAGGCGGCAGCCGACGGTGAGGGGGCTTCGACGAGAGAGGCTCGTCCGTTCGCTCCCCCTCACCGCCGCTTCGGCTTCGCCTCCGCTTCCCGCAGGCACGACAAGGTGCCTGCGGGCCTCTCCCCGCGAGCGGGGAGAGGGGAAGCCCGAGCAGATCTTGTTTCGCCGGCTTACTTCGCCTTGTCGGCGATGGCCTTCAGGCCCGACTCGTAGATGCCGGAGATCGCGTCGGTGGCGACGGTGTCCGGGGCGCCCTTGGCGTTGAAGGTGCCGGTCCAGCTCAGCTTCGAGCCGGTGCCGTCCGGGGCGACCGAGAGGGTCGACTTGTAGTCGGAGACCGGCAGCGGGCCGGACAGGATCGTGTAGGTGTAGCTCATCACCTTGTCGTCGCGGGAGACCTGCTCCTCGACCAGCGTGCCGCCGCCCTTGAGCGAGAGGGTGCGGACCTTCATGCCGTCCTTCTCGGAGGGCACGCACTTCTCGACCGCCGGGTGCCAGTCGCCGATGCCGCAGAAGTCGCCGATGGTCTGCCAGACCTTGGCGGGCGGGGCGGCGACGGTGGCGGTCTTCGCGACGTCGATGGCGTAACCCGGCACCGTGCCGGCGACGAGCGCGAGGACGGGCAGAGCGAGGGTCCGGATCATGATGGGCGTCTCCGACGAAATGGCGGCGCGCGCCGGAGGACCCGGCGCCGACCCTCTTGGGGGCAGGCACGAGCTAGGCCTCGACCCCCGCCGTGGCAATGGCGGCCGCCCGCAAGCGATCGCGGGTGGGCGGATCGCGTCACCTCGGGTCCGTCACGCTGGCTTCGTCGTCATCGGGCGTTCTTGCGCCCGGCCTCGGCGAGCTGCTTCGCCCGCGCGCCTTGGGTCTCGAACATCCAGCCCGGGTACTCGCGCGGCAGCACGCTCACCGCGTCGAGGGCGTCGAGCTCGGCCTCGCTCAGGTCCACCTGCGTCGCGGCAATGTTGTCGTCGAGCTGGTCGAGGCGCTTGGCGCCGACGATGACGCTCGACACCACGCGCCGGTGCAGCAGCCACGCCAGCGCGATCTGTGCGATCGACACGTTCCGGGCGGCCGCCATCGGCCGCATCGCGTCGATGCAGGATTCGGCGCGGCTGCGCTCCACCGGCGGGAAGTCGAACGCGGCGCGGCGGCCGTCTCCGTTCGCGTCTCCGGAATACTTGCCCGAGAGCAGGCCGCCGGCGAGCGGGCTCCAGACCATCAGGCCAAGGCGCTCGCTCTTGAGCATCGGCACGATCTCGCGCTCGAGGTCGCGGCCGGCCAGCGTGTAGTAGGCCTGCAGGCTCTCGAAGCGGGCCAGCCCCTCGCGCTCGGAGATGCCGAGCGCCTTCACGATCTGCCACGCCGCCCAGTTCGAGACGCCGACGTAGCGGACGTGGCCGTGCTGCACGAGGATGTCGAGGGCCCGCACCGTCTCCTCGATCGGCGTCGCCGGATCGAAGCCGTGGATCTGGTAGAGGTCGATGTGGTCGAGCTGCAGCCGCTTCAGGCTCGCCTTCACCGCATCGAGCAGGTGCACCCGTGAAGCGCCGCGGGAATTCGCACCCGTGCCGGTCGGCCCGTAGGCCTTGGTCGCGACCACCACGTTCTCGCGCGGCACCTTCAGGTTCTTCAGGGCCTGGCCGGTGATCTGCTCCGACAGGCCCTCGGCGTAGACGTCCGCCGTGTCGAGAAAGTTGATCCCGGCATCGATCGCGCGGCCGACGAGGCGCTCGGCTTCCGCTTGGTCGAGCGCACCGATCTGCCGCCACATCCCCTCCCCACCGCCGAAGGTCATCGTGCCGAGGCAGAGTTCCGAGACGAAGAGGCCGGTCCGGCCGAGCTTGTTCTGGCGCATGGGGTGTCCTGTGGGGATCGCCGTCCCGGCTCCCTCTCCCGTTCGAGAGAGGGTCGGGGTGAGGGGACAGGTTCATCCGGAGAGGGCTCGCCCCTCACCCTGCCCCTCTCCCGAACGGGAGAGGGGACCTGCGTCCCCACCGGAAGCGGCGGTTCGACTTCGATAGATAGGGCCGCCCCGTGCCGGGTCGACCGGCCTCACCCCGCGCGGCTGTCGGCGATCAGCCGGCGCACGAAGGCGACGCAGGCGTCGAGCTCGGCGAGCGTGATGAATTCGTCGGCCTTGTGGGCGCGGGCGATCGAGCCGGGGCCGATCACCACCGCCGGCACGTCGCCGAGCGCCTGGAACAGCCCGCCCTCGGTGCCGAACGAGACCTTGGCGTGGCCGTTGCGCCCGGCGAGGCGCTTGGCCAGCGTCACCAGCTCGGAATCGACCGCGGTCTCGAGGCCGGGATAGTCGATCAGCGGCGCGATCTCGACGCCGCAGGACGGGTCGCGCCCGGCCATCTCCGTAGCGAGCGTTTCGGTGGCGAAGGCGATCGCGCTGCGGGCGAGCGCACCGGCGTCGTCGGCGCCGATGGCCCGGAACTCGAAGTCGACGCTGCAGAGATCGGGCACGATGTTGAGCGCGGTGCCGCCGTGGACGACGCTGCTGAGCCCGGTCGTGTGCGGCACGTCGTAGAGCGGGTCGCGGGCGCCGGACGCGGCCAGCGCGTCGGCCGCCTGCTTGACGTGGAGGATGAAGCGCGCGGCATATTCCACCGCGTTGACGCCGGACGGCGCCAGCGCCGAGTGACAGGCCTTGCCGCGGAAGGTGACGCGGGCGGCGTGCTTGCCCTTGTGCCCGGTGACGACCTCCATGCCGGTCGGCTCGCCGACGAAGCACCCGAGCGGCGCGAGCCCCCTATCCCGCATCCGCGCGATCAGGGGGCGCACGCCGAGGCATCCGACCTCCTCGTCGTAGGACAGCGCGATGTGCAGCGGACGGGCGAGCGGCGCCGCCGCCATCTCCGGCAGGAGCGCGAGGCAGACGGCCAAAAAGCCCTTCATGTCCGAGGTGCCGCGGCCGTAGAGGCGTCCGTCGACCTCGGCGAGCTGGAACGGGTCGTGGGTCCAGGCCTGGCCCGCCACCGGCACCACGTCGCTGTGGCCGGACAGCACGTAGCCCGGCACCTCGGCCGGCCCGACCGTGATCCACAGGGCGGCCTTCTCGCCGGTCTCGTCCACCACCCGCTCGACCGCGGCGCCGTGGCTCTCCGCGAAGTCCTGGACCCAGTCGATCAGCGGCAGGTTCGTCAGCGCGCTGGTGGTGTCGAACGCCACGAGGGTGGCGAGGATGTCCCTGGGCGTGGGTGCGGTGGGCATACGGTCCTTCGACGGCGCGGCGCGGCGGCCGGGAGGCCGGCACTCAAGGGGATGACGAGAGGGATAGCGAGAACCGGCCCCGACGCGCAACGGCGACGGCGCACCTGCGCCCGACCTCACGCCTCGGGTTTCGGTTTCGGTTTGCGCGGCCTGGGCGCCCGCTTGCGCGCGTCCGGCACGGCCTCGGCCCGCGCCAGGAAGGCCTCGATGTCGGCGCCGAGGATCAGCGGCAGGTGGTCGGCGATCCGCGCGTCGTCCCAGGCCCACCAGCACACGCGCAGCAGCCGCGCGATGGTCTCGGCATCGAAGCGATGGCGCAGGACGGTCGCCGGGTTGCCGGTGACGATGGCGTAGGCCGGCACGTCGCGGCGCACCACGGCGCCGGCGCCCACGACCGCCCCGCTGCCGACGGTGACGCCGGACAGGATCGTGCTGTTGGCGCCGAGCCAGACCTCGTCGCCGAGCACGACGTCGCCGCGCGTGGCGTGGTCGTGCGCGCCGGCCGCCGCGTTCGGCCAGAAGGCGGCGAGCGCCTTGAACGGGTAGGTGGTCACGAGGTCCGTGCGGTGGTTGCCGAGCGCGATGGTGACGTTCGGTCCGATCGAGCAGAAGCGCCCGATGTGAAGCCGTGCCGATTCCGGCTCCAGCACCCGCGGGTTGCCGTAGCTGTGCGCCCCGACCGTCCAGCCCCAGCGCGCGATGCTGCGGGCGAGGTGAAAGGCGGTGAGGTCGTCGAAGACCGGCTTCGGCTCGATCATGCGGCGGGGCTCTCGGTCGGCGCCGCGCGGGGGCGGCCGCGTCGGTCTACCACGGATGAGGCGGGGCTCCGGCGCGGCGAGGTTCGACGGGGCTGTCGTTCCCGCGCTCTCCCATGCCGAAGCTACCGGGGCGGCACAGGGGCGGACGGGGGCCGTGGCGATACGGTTCAGATCGGCGGCCGCGACCATGGATATTGAACAACCCGGTCGCGACGCCGTTGCTCACACATAGAAACCCGGAGGAAACTTGATGTCGTACAAGACTCTCGCGCTCGCCGCCTGCCTGATCCTGCCGCTCGGCGGCACTGCCTTCGCCCAGACCGGCACCACCGGAAGCCCCAGCGCGGGTCCGACCGCAGGCGGCACCGTGAACTCCGGCGGCACCACGGGCACGACGGGATCCACCGGCGGCACGATGAGCGGCTCGGCCGGCACGATGGCCCCGGGCGCCGGCTCGCCGCCCCCCGGCGCGAGCGGCGGCCCCTCGACCAGCACCGCCGGCGCGCCCGCCGGCAGCGGCGGCGGCAACGGCACCACCGGCAGCGGCGCAGCTCCCAGCGGCAAGTGATCGGCGACAAGTGATCGGCGACAAGTGATCGCCGGACGATCGGACTGACGCGATCGCCCTGAGGTGGTCGCGTCGAGGCGGAGCGGGCCGGGCGGCCCGCTCCGCCTTTTTCCGCTCGAAGGCCGACGGTCACCCGCCCTGCAGCGATTCCGCGAAATCCTCCGGCACCTCGCCGAACTGCCCGAGGATCGTCACGCTTTCCAATTCCCCGGTCTCGTCGTCGGCCACCACCTTCAGCGCCGCGGTGCCGGGCATCCGCCCGGCCATGGCCTGCGCCTTCTTCAGCGCGCCGCTCTCGGTCGGAGCCACCTCGCGGTCGCCCGGCACCAGGCGCTTGCGCTTGACCACGAAGGTCTGGACCACGAACGTCGTCTTCATACCCATCGCGTGTCCTCGAACCGTGCAGCAAAACCGTCGGTTGGCACGATTGACGCTAGCGCCGTCGATGCGCCACCCTCGCGTGCCCGCTCCTCCTACACGGAACCGTCGATGATCGAGACGCGCCGTCGTCCGCGCCGAACCCTGTCGCGCGTTGCCCTGTCTGGATCGGTCCTCTGCGGGCTGGCCATGTCGGCGGCCTGGACCGGCCAGGCGCAAGCCCGCGACCTGCGCATCGGCCTGGCGGCGGAAGCCACCTCGATGGATCCGCACTTCCACAACCTCGGCCCCAACAACTCGCTGCGGCGCCACATCTTCGAAGGGCTGGTCACCACGGACGCCGCGATGGCGGTGGTGCCGGCCCTCGCCCTGTCCTGGACGGCCGACGACGAGCACACCTGGACGTTCAAGCTCCGCCCGAACGTGACCTTCTCCGACGGCACGCCGTTCACCGCGAACGACGTGATCTACACCTTCTGCCGCATCCCTTTGGTCGAGAACTCGCCCTCCTCCTTCGCCACCTTCGTCCGGCCGTTCGAGGGCGTCACCGCCCCCGACCCGCTGACCGTGGTGATCAAGACCGCGGGGCCCCTGCCGCTCCTGCCGACCAACATCACCGCGCTCGGCATGCTCAGCGCCAAGGCGTCGGGCGCCCCCGGCCCGGTCGCGTTCGCCAAGGGCGGATGCATCGGGATGGGCACCCCGCCGAAATCCACCGATTTCGGCAACCCCAAGGTCGCGGTCGGCACCGGCCCCTACGCGCTCAAGGAGTACGTGCGCGGCACGCAGGTGGTGCTTTCCAAGAACCCGACCTACTGGGGCGCGGCCCCCGCCTTCGACACGGTGACGATGAAGCCGATCGTCTCGACCGGCCCGCGCGTGGCGGCGCTGCTCGCCGGCGACGCCGACCTGATCGAGAACCCGGCGATCCAGGACCTGCCGCGGATCGAGGCGGCGGGCTTCACCGTCACCAAGGGCCTGTCGAACCGGATCATCTACATCCACCTCGACCAGTTCGACGGCGCGGGCTGGAAGACGCCGACGATCCGCGGGACCGACAAGAACCCCTTGCTCGACAAGCGCGTGCGCGAGGCGCTCTCCAAGGGCATCGACCGCAAGGCCATCGTCGAGCGCGTGATGGGCGGGGTGGCGCAGGCAGCCGGCGAGCTGCTGCCCTTTCCGCTCTCCGGCACGACCAAGGACTTCCCCGTCGTCCCTTACGATCCGAAGGCGGCAAAGGACCTGCTCGCCCAGGCCGGCTACCCGAACGGCTTCGAGATCACGCTCGGTACGCCGAACGACCGCTACATCAACGACGAGAAGATCGCGCAGGCCGTCGCCCAGATGTGGAGCCGGATCGGCGTGAAGACGAGCCTCGACGCCTCGACCTCCTCGACCTTCTTCACCCGGCGCAACACGTTCTCGTTCTCGGCGTATCTCGCCGGCTGGGGCGCGGATTCCGGCGAGATGTCGAACTCGCTGAACTCGCTGCTGCTGTGCTTCGACCCGGAGACCGGCCGCGGCTTCACCAACCGGGGCCGCTACTGCAACCGCGAGGTCGACCGGCTCACGATCGAGGCGATGCGCACCTTCGACGAAGCCGAACGCTCCGCCCTGCTGCGCCGGGCCTCGGCGCTGGCCATGGCGGACTATCCGCTGATCCCGCTCCACTTCGAGGTGACCCCCTGGGCCACGGTGAAGAGCCTGCGCTACACGCCGCGGATCGACCAGTACACGCTGGCGATGGACGTCGTGGTGGTGAAGTGAGGGGTCGGGCTTCGCGGCCACCGCGCACCCCCTCTCCCCGCCTGCGGGGAGAGGGAATGCGCACCTCGTTCGGCGGCGTGTCCCCATGCTGACCTACCTGATCCAGCGCTTCGGCCAGGCGCTCGTCACCGTCGCGGCGATGGCGACGCTGGTGTTCCTCGGCGTCTACGCCATCGCCGACCCGATCGACATGCTGGCCGCACCCGACGCGACGCCGGACGAGCGCGCCGCCATCGCCGCCCGGCTCGGGCTCGACCGGTCGCTGCCGGTCCAGTTCGGCACCTTCGCCTGGCGCGCCCTGCACGGGGATCTCGGGCGCTCGTTCGTCTACAACGAGTCCGCCCTGTCGGTGATCGTGCAGCGCCTGCCGGCGACCCTGGAGCTGGCGCTCACCGCCCTGGTGCTCGCCGTTGCGGTCGGCCTGCCGCTCGGCCTCTGGGCGGGCCTGCGGCCGAACGCAGCCTCGGGCCGGACGATCATGACCGGCTCGATCCTCGCGTTCTCGCTGCCGAACTTCTGGCAGGGTCTGATGCTGGTGCTGGTCTTCGCGGTGACGCTCGGCTGGTTCCCGGCGGGCGGCCGCGGCGAGACGGTGAACGTGCTCGGCGTCGAGACCGGCCTGCTGACCCTCGACGGCCTGCGCCACCTCGTCCTCCCTGCGGTGAACCTCGCGCTGTTCAAGCTCGCGGTGGTGATTCGGCTGGCGCGCGCCGGCACCCGCGAGGCGATGCTGCAGGACTACGTGCGCTTCGCCCGCGCCAAGGGCCTCTCGCCCGCCCGCATCGTCGGGGTGCACGTGCTGAAGAACATCCTGCTGCCGGTGGTGACGGTGATCGGTCTCGAGTTCGGCTCGATGATCGCCTTCGCCGTCGTCACCGAGACGGTGTTCGCCTGGCCCGGCATCGGAAAGCTTTTGATCGACTCGATCAACCGCCTCGATCGCCCGGTGATCGTCGCCTACCTGATGCTGACGGTTTGCCTGTTCGTGCTCATCAACCTGATCGTGGACCTGATCTATGCCGGCCTCGATCCGCGCGTCCGCCTGTCGGAGGCCGCGTGAGCCGTCCCGAGATCCTACCTTCCGAAGGCCTGCCCGCCGACGGCCCGCCCGCCGCGTCGGCTCGGGTCGAGGCGGCCGAGCCGGTGTGGCGCGCCCACTTCCGCGCCTTCTTCCGCAGCCCCGGGGCGGCTTTGGGCTTCGCGATCCTGGTGCTGACGATCCTGGCCGCGTGCCTCGCCCCCTGGATCACCCCGCAGGACCCCTACGACCTCGCCAACCTCGACGTGATGGACGGCACCCTGCCCCCCGGCAGCCGCAGCGTTTCCGGCCTGCTCTACGTGCTCGGCACCGACGCGCAGGGGCGCGACATGCTCTCGGCCATCGTCTACGGCCTGCGCGTCTCCCTCGTCGTCGGCCTCTCGGCGACCCTGGTCGCCGCGACGCTGGGCTCGGCGGTCGGCGTGCTCGCGGCCAACGCCGGCGGCCGGGTCGACGCCGTGCTGATGCGGCTGGCCGACCTCCAGCTTTCGTTCCCGGCGATCCTGATCGCGCTGGTGCTGCTCGCCGCCTTCGGCCGCGGGGTCGACAAGGTCGTGATCGCCCTCATCGCCGTGCAATGGGCCTACTACGCCCGCGCCATCCGGGCGACCGCCCTGGTCGAGCGCCGCCGCGAGTACATGGAGGCCGCCCGCGCCCTCGCCCTGCCCCGGCGCAGCCTGATCGTCCGCCACCTGCTGCCGAACTGCCTGCCCCCGGTGATCGTCGTCGCGACCATGCAGGTGGCCCACGCCATCGCGCTGGAGGCGACGCTGTCCTTCCTCGGCGTCGGCGTGCCGGTGACCGAGCCTTCCCTCGGGCTGCTGATCAAGAACGGCTACGACTACCTGCTCTCGGGCAAGTACTGGATCTCGACCTTCCCCGGCCTGGCGCTGGTGGCCGTCATCGTCGCGATCAACCTCGTCGGCGACCGGCTGCGCGACGTGCTGAACCCGAGGTTTTCGGATTGATGGCGTTCGGGACGTCGTGGAGCGAAAGGCTCGCAGCTCCAGCCTCCGCCTTCCCGGACGACCTAAGCGCAGCGGAGGGACGATCCGGGACCCAGCACAGGAATGGGCGAAGCGCCGCGTATTTCCCGGTGCTCCAGGGCGCAGGAGCTGCTTCGCGGCGCTCGTCGTGCTGGATCCCGGATCGCCTTCCGCTCACGCTGCTGGCGTCCGGGAAAACGGCAGCGCTCCGTGCCGCCGGGCGGCGCATGTCATGACCGCCCCCGTCCTCGCCCTCGAAAACCTCAGCGTCGGCTTCCGGGCCGGCGGGCGCGAGCACGTCGCCGTGGACCGGGTGAGCCTCACCGTGAACCGGGGCGAGGTGCTGGGGCTCGTCGGCGAGTCCGGTTCGGGCAAATCGGTGACCGGGCTCGCGCTGATGGGGCTGATCGAGGCGCCCGGCCGAGTGTCCGGCGGAAAGATCCTGTTCGAGGGCCGCGACATCGCCGGCCTGCCGGAAGCGGAGCTCCGCCCGTTGCGCGGCAAGCGCATGGCGATGATCTTCCAGGACCCGATGACCACCCTGAACCCGGTGCTGCGGGTCGAGACCCAGGTCGTCGAGGCGATCCGCGCGCACGAGCGCGTCGGGGTGGCCGCCGCCCGGGCGCGGTCACGCGAGGCGCTGGTCAAGGTCGGGATTCCGGCGCCCGACGAACGCCTGCGCGCCTACCCGCACCAGCTCTCGGGCGGCATGCGCCAGCGCATCGCCATCGCCATCGCGCTGCTGCACGCGCCGGCCCTCCTCATCGCCGACGAGCCGACCACGGCCCTCGACGTGACGATCCAGGCGCAGATCCTGGCCGAGGCGCAGGCGCTCTGCGCCGAGATGGGCACGGCGCTCATCTGGATCACCCACGACCTCGCGGTGGTGGCCGGCCTCGCCGACCGGCTCTGCGTGATGTACGCCGGCCGCATCGTCGAGGGCGGGCCGGTGGCCGACGTGATCGAGGCGCCGCTCCATCCCTACACCGCCGGACTGATCGGCTCCGCCCCGAGCCGCAACGCGCGCGGCGTGCCGCTGACGCAGATCCCCGGCATGGCGCCCTCGCTCGTCGACCGCCCCCCGGGCTGCGCCTTCGCGCCGCGCTGCCCCGCCGCGACGCCCGACTGCGCCGCGCCGCCGCCCACGGCCCTTGCCGAGCCGTCGCGGTTCGCCCTCTGCCGCCATCCCCTGCAGCCGGCACGTTTCACGTGAAACCTCTTCTCAGCCTCGACGCCGTCTCGAAGCGGTTCGGCACCAGCCCCTCGCTCGCCGCGCGCTTGGCCGGCCTCCTCGGGGAGCGCCGGCCGCCGAGCGCGGTGCAGGCGGTGACCGACGTGGACCTGTCGATCGAGGCCGGCGAGGTCGTCGGCCTCGTCGGCGAATCCGGCTGCGGGAAGTCGACCCTGGCCCGGCTCGCCGCCGGCCTTCACGCCCCGAGCCGCGGGCGGGTGCTGCAGGACGGGCGCGACCGGGCCGGGATGAGCGCCGCGGAACGCCGCACGGCGGCGCTCGCCGTGCAGATGATCTTCCAGGACGCCACCGCCGCCCTCAACCCGCGCCTGCGGGTGCTCGACATCGTCGGCGAGGCGCCGGTCACCCACGGCCTCGTCCCGGCACGCGACCGGCGCGCCTACGTCGCCGAGCAGCTCGCCCGCGTCAGCCTCGGGCCGGACGCGATGGCGCGCTACCCGCACCAGTTCTCCGGTGGTCAGCGCGCTCGCATCGGCATCGCGCGGGCCTTGGCCGTGAAGCCGCGGATGCTGGTCTGCGACGAGTCGGTGGCGGCGCTGGACGTCTCGATCCAGGCGCAGGTGCTGAACCTGTTCCTGGAGCTCCGCCGCGACCTCGGCCTGACCTACCTGTTCGTCAGCCACGACCTCGGGGTGGTCGAGCACATCGCCTCGCGGGTGGCGGTGATGTATCTCGGCCGCCTCGTCGAGGTGGCGCCGGCCGAGACCCTGTTCGCGCAGCCGGCGCACCCCTACACGATCAGCCTGCTCGCCCAGACGCCGAAGCTGGTGCCGGGCAAGCGCCGGTTCCAGGCGCTGCCGGGCGAGCCGCCCTCCCCGCTCGCGCCCCCGC
>NZ_VRUW01000091.1:0-18210 GCF_008039475.1 Methylobacterium sp. WL12
GGTGGGAAGGTGGGTAGCTCCGAGCTGCCAACCTTCCGCAGCAAGCATGTAGAGGGCCGCGATTATGGGCATCAAATTATGCATCCCTGCCACCGCGCCGCGCGGGCAGTCGGCGCCGGGCTGCGCGCGCCGTGAGAAACCAATCGTCAGGGGGCGATTGGGGCAGGCACCCACACCGGGCGTTCTGGACAGGGTGCACGATCAGCACGGAGGCGCTTGGGTTCGTTATGGCACGCCCTTGCGCGCCTTATGGATCCCCGTGGCGGACTTCGCGCGTCAAGAGGTCTTCAGTCGCCTTGCGGACATTGACCCGCGCCTTATAGAGCCCGCCGCGCAGCGCGCGCTGCGTACTGAGATCGCCCATTCCGGCACCTACCGCTCGGCGCTCATAGCCACCGCTCCCGGATGGACCGCGCAGCACTTCGTGCTCGGGAACGCCGCAATGCTCGCGCCGCCTGTCAGCGAGCACGAGGCAACCGGTCGTGAGACCGCTGAGCACGAGGTTATCATCACCTTCGCTCCGCACCCGAAGTTCACTCCGCGCGGATCGCTGATGCACTGGCAGGCAGCGCTGGGTCCTCTTGTGACGGAGCAGCCGTTTCTCCTCTTCGGCCTCGCGCTCGCTTTCGTCGGCCCCCTCTTGCCCTTCGTGCCGTCGGACTACCTTAGCCCCTTGTTCGAGTTCGCTGGCGAGCCCGGCAGCGGCAAGTCGCTCACCGGCATGGTCGCGATGTCGGTCTGGGCAGGTGATCCTAACAGCACCGAGGCTGGCGGAGAGACGTGGAACCTCTCGCCGGGGCGTTTCGATGCCGTCAAGCTCGCCCATCGACACGGGCTCCTCCTGCTGGACGAGGCCAATCTGGCGGGTACGCTCGACGCGCGCCGTTCCCTTATCCAGCAGGCCATCTTCGGCATGACGAGTTCAGGAATGCGTCAGCGCTACGGCGATCCCGTGAGCGGACCGCAATCGCAGCTGGCGGTGATCAGCACCAGCAACCGGCCTCTGCGCGATCTCATTGAGGGCGCGCCAGCCGAGCGCGAGGCGCTGCACCAGCGCATGATCACGATCCCGGTCGCAGCAACGCGGGCGCACGGGATCTTTGATTTCATCCCGTCCGGTTACGAGAGTGCAGCACAGGCGGCTGAAGCATTGCGTGGGCGAGTGGACGAGCAGTGGGGTACGGCTGGTTCGGTCTTCGTGCAATTCGTCCAAAACAACATTGCACACGACGAGGGGCGCTTCCGCGAACTTCTAGCGCGCGGGCTGGCTCACCATCGCGACCGCCTGAGTGGCGAGACTGATCGGCCGCGCGTTCAGAAGTGCCTCGCGCTTGTCGCAGTCGCGGGCCTGCTCGCAAGGCGCTGGGGTGTCCTACCAACGCAATGGGGCAGCCCCGCCGAAGCCGTCCAGGCGGTCGCGCGTATGGCCCTCAGCGGCACGGGCGTGCCCTCTGACCCGCGCGCGGTAGTCCACGCTTACGTCGAGCGCCATCGCGCTGCGCTGGTTGAGGTGGAGAACCTGGATCGTCCGCTAACGAAGGCCGACTTCGAGGCTGCAGTCGGGTTCCTGCGAGCGGGCCGCGACGGCACCGAGGTGCTAATCCCTGCCGAGCGCTTCAGGGTCGAGTTCGCGGCGCATGCCGTTTTGATGCGGGCGCTACGTGCCGCTGGCCATGCACAGACCGAACCCGGTCGCAACTCGAAGCTAACCATCAAGACGCCGAGGGCGATCTGTCGTGAAGGACGAGTTTACTGCATCCGCTTTAGCGAGTGACATTCTCATCGATCCCCGGATACCACCTGCTGTGCGATGTTCTCCACCCAGCGGCAAGCCTGAGTGCGACCGCGCTGCTGCACAATTCGGTCAAGCTCCATCATCGCCGATTTAACCTCTGCCTCGTCAATGCCGTTCGAAGAAGCACACTGTTTTGCGCCAGCAAGGGCACTGTAGCCAGCCTTACTGTCCATGTAATTCTTCGGACAGTGCGTGGTCGCTCGAATGAAAACCGCATTGGCGCGAAAGAGAAATTTATCGCATTGAGCTGCCGGCTTTGTCGATGACGGAGCCACCATGCTCGGCTCGTCAGACATCCATGCTTGGATCTCCGGGGTAATGGTGTAGCTGAGAGCGACGTCGTGGAAATCGCGGGGGTCGAAGTTTTCCCAGTTCACACGAGCCGCCTGCTTTTGGCTGAAGCGCCAAGATATCGCCGGTGTTGTCTGCCGCTGTCCAAATTTATCAGCGTAGCTCGCAGAGACCGCAAACGAACACTCGGCAGGCAGAGTCTCCTTTTTTCCATTATAAATGCCCTCGGTGATTAGCTCTGCGAACCGCTTTAGGACGAGGTAGGTAAAAACCTGCTTGCGTCGCTGCCGATAGAAATCGATGGATTGATCTCGATTTAGCCAAGCTTCTCGGAAAACGGCAAGTTGCTGCTGATAGGCATCAAAATCTGCGGTAGCAGTGACAAGGCAGCCAGCATCGTTGATTGTCTTGGAAGTAATTTTGGCTGTAGTCAAAAGTGCTTCGTAAGCCGCATCATCAGGCTTGCGCTCCTCGGCGGTCGCGGTTGTCGCCGTGAGCGCGAGGAGCATCGGTGCTAAAAATCGGTGAAACACGGGACGACCCTGATTGTGCAACCTATGGTCCAGCTTAGCGAAACGCGACTGGGATCAGCAAGCAGCAACGCATCCGTATTCGTGATTGCCTTCAGCTCATCCGTCTCGTCGCTCGCCCTGACCAACTACGGTGAGTGCGCCATCCGGCAGGGGGCGTTGCAGTCCCGCCACTTCAGTCCAAGGCGCTCGCAGCCACACCTCGCGTTCCTCGTCGGTCGTAAGGATCACGGGCATCGCCTTCGGGTGAACCACGCCAACCTCGGCGTTCGGTTCGGTCGTCAGAAAGGCATAAAGGTCGTCGGTTGTCTCGCCGTCCCTGACCTTGCGGACCGACGCCCATCCTTCGATCTTTAGGCCGGCGAAGCAGACCAGCGGTCTCTCCTCGTCAATGGCGAACCAGACAGGCAGCGACTTACCGTTCGCATCCTTCGTGTTCTCGGAAAACGCGGTGAAAGGCACGAGGCAGCGGTGCTCTGGCTTGAGCCAGCGCCGCCAATGCGGGCTCTTCACATTACGGACGTTCGTCACCCCCGGATCGACATTGCGGTTTTCGAGCGCGAAGGCTGGCGACGGCAGGCCCCAACGCATCATCGACAGTGTGCGCTCGCCCTCTCGGACGTGGACGACCGGCGCAGCAGTGTTCGGGAAGATCGCCGGTAGTTCAGGCATGTTGCGCGTCTCATCGCGCGTCGCCTGGAAGAACGCCCGGAGAGCATCAGGCCCCTGTCGGCCAAGGCTGTAAAGATTGCACATCGCGCCATCGTTCCCGTGACAGGAAGCGGCCTCAATCCGACCGTATGCCCACCGCCTAAAGAACCTTAGGAATGGCCGCTCGTATTGGGAAGTAGCCTCCGGGTGGCGTGCGGCCATGCCGCCTCATCCCATTCCCGTCGCAGGCGTAGGACCCCGGTTGGCAGGGCCTCGGCGCTCGACCCGACCGGAGCCCACGCCGTCACCATCGGAAGATCGTTCGACCAGCCCGGTGCGGCGAGGTCGGCGGGAAATCTGAAGTGTTCGGCCGCTCGCGTCAGCGCATCCGCCTTCGTGGCGTCTTCGGCCGTCCGCACCCGCTCGTCCGCGCCCGGCATGTGAGCCACGAGACCCCCAATGCGACCCACCGTTGCGCGCCCATGCTGGCGCGGCTGATGTTCGCGACGACGAGGCTGCATGATGCCCCTCAAAGCCGCAGGCAGGGCCGCTCAGGCCGGAGGTGAGCCCAGGGGCAGCCCAATTGGCGCGCCGGGCGGATCGGGCGCTGGCAACCCGCCTACGGCATCATTTGTAAACCGCGCCACGTCGAGCAGCGGCTCTGGCCACCTTCAATGACGCGCCATCGGAAACGGCTGCCTCGCCGATATCAGATTTCGTACATCAGACCCGGCTCGAACGCCGGCTTGGAGGGCGTCCGCACGAAGAGATCGGGACGATGGACCCGTCCTGATGGGCAGGCGACGCATCGGCGGTTCATGCGGTCGTAGAGACGCTTCACCGCCGCACTCGCCGTCGTCGTGTGGAGGAAGGGGAACACCGCGTGCACGAAGGCAGCCATCGCCGCACCAAGAAGCGGTACGGCGTAGCTCAGAGAAGCGCCCATGTGCTCAGGATACGTCTCGCCAAGCGAGGATGGATGATCGGTGAATAGGTGCCTGAGCGTCATGGCTTGCCTCCCTGTCAGTGCGCCATCCTGCAGAACGTACCCCAGCGAGAACTGGGCCAACGTGGTTAACGGTGCATGAAGCTAAGGATCACAACTTCGGCGCAGACGAGCCTGCACCTCTTCGCAGTATCATGATTGGGAATTTCGCCCGCTCCCTGGCTTCGCGAAGTTGCTACTCTTCGAGCTTGCGCCCCCGCCGCCAGGAGGGAGCGATCCGCGTCAGCTTGAGTGTAAGAACTGGATCGGCCGCGCTGTGGCTTGCGCTTTCCCGCATACTGTCCCAGGTAGAACAGAACGCGAACCGATGCATTCTCAGATGCTGCTGAGGGGATCTGCACCGCATGGCCCGCTACCGCTTTCACGCGACCAATGGCGTCGCTTTCGTCCTCGACTCGGTTGGTCGGGATGTTCGCCGTCCCGAGCGACTGACGCGCCGCGCGTCCGAAGTCGCGGAAAGCGTCATGAATGAACTCGACGATCAGGAAGACTGGGCGGAGTGGAGCGTCAGCGTCCATGATCTCAGCGGCCGGCGTGTGCTGGTCCAGCCCTTCGTGACTCGCGCCGACAGCATGGCGCAGGCTGCCTGAGATCCCGCAAGGAAGCTATGTCTCCTCAGCCGAGTGGCCGCACGCTTTTCTTCTTCGAGAAGCCCTCGGCGATGCGACAGCTTCAGCGGTTCTTCCGCTCGCCGAGCACGGTCAGCGTCGCTGCCGAAGGGCACCTGCTGACCGCCGAGGAACCCGGCAGCATTCGGCCTGAGTGGAAGCCCTGGCGCTTCGAGGCGCTCCCCATCGTGCTCGACACGATCCCGGTCGCCGCTGGCCAGAACCGCTCCGGCCTTTCGCACGCCCCCAAGCTCGCCGCGATCCGGCAGGCGTTGCAAGGCGTCGAGCGCGTTATCATCGCAACAGATCCCGGTCGCGAGGGCTCGATGATCGCCTGGGAGGTGCTGGAGCACCTTGGCTGGTCTGGGCGCGTGGATCGGCTAAAGCTTGGTGCCCTCGATGATGTATCGATCCAGCGTGCCTTCGCTTCACTGGCTCGGGAGACGAAGTCAGGGGACCAAGATTACGCGGCCTATTTGGAAGCTCTCTGCCGCCAGTACGAGGATTACCATCTCGGCCTGAATGGGACCCGCGCGATCTCGCTTCGCCTTCGGCCACCCGCCTTTCGCGAGCCGTGGCGCTTCGGTGGGGTGCAGACACCAACGCTGGCAATCCTGGCCGATCTCGAGGAGCGCATTCGCTCGTTCGTCCCACGCGACTTCTTCAAGGTCGCCCTGCACCTCCGGATGCCATCCGGTGCCGCGCTGACCCTGTGGCATGCACCGAAGGAGCGCATCCTCGATCCAGCCGTTGCCGAGACAATCCGGGAGGCAGCGGCAGGCTGGTCAGGCCCGCTTGCCGTTGAGCAGAAGGACGTGCGGCGTAGCCCGCCCCGTTTGTTCTCGAAGGACACGCTCGCCCGCCGCTGCGCCAAGCGATTCGGCTGGGACCCGCAGCACACGGCCGGCCTCGCCCAGGAGCTCTACGACCAGGGCTACCTGAGTTACCCGCGCACCGAGTCCGAGTACCTGCCGGAGGGGCAGACCAGCGACGCCCCGGCGATCATCGCGGCTCTTACCGGAGTGCTGCCCGAGCTGCGGCCGTTCATTCCGGCCGACGTTAAGCCCGTGCTGCGGCGCGGCACCAAGGGCCACTACGTCAAAGATCCGGGTGAGCACCATGCCATCGTGCCCCTGCGCAAAGTTCCCGAGCGCGGCCGCCTCTCAAACGATCAGTTCCGACTTTGGGAGCTCATCGCCAAAGCGTACCTCGCCGCGCACCTCCCCGACGGCATCGACGCGCGCACCCTTATCTCAGCGCAGGTCCTTACGCCGGTAGGCGCTAAGCCATTCTCGGTTAGCGGCAGCATGGTGCGCGAGCCGGGCTGGCGGGCCATCTACGGAAGCGAGGCTGAGATCGAGCCTGATCTTATACCCGGCAAGACCAAGCGCGAGCAGGAACCCGCCGTTACGCGGCTGCCGACTATCTGTGATGGCGAGGACGGGACCGCGACGGGCGCGAAGGTCGTCAAGGCTGTGACCGAGCCGCCCCGGCGCATCACGCGCGGCGAGTTGCCCGTGGTGATGGGCCGCCTCATCGATCAAGTCGAAGATCCCGCAGTGAAGCGAGCGTTGGAGAACCCGGTGAATCCGAACGAGCCAAAGGGGCTTGGTACGGCGGCAACGCGCGACACGATCCTGCCCAAGCTCCTCAAGAGCTGCTACATCGCGCTCGGCACTGGCAAAGACCCAGCCATTGAGGTCACCGAAATCGGACGCGCCTTCATCGAGGCCGTCAGGCAGGTGTTTCCCGCCTACGGCGATCCCGTCGGCCGAGCCGTGTTCGAAGCGGAGCTCGCCGAGATTGGCCGGGCCGCTACCCGCGCTGAGGCTGTGCAGCGTGCAGAAGCCTTCCGGCAGCGTACCCGCGTTCGACTGAACGAGTTGATCGGGGCGATCTCGGGCGCGGGCGTGATCCAGCTTGATCCTAGCCTGATCCCAAAGGTCCCAGACGACGACCGCGCACCAACACCTGCCATGGTGGCGTTCGCGGTCTCGCTGGCCGAGCGTAAGGGCGTGCGGCTGCCGCGCGGCTGCAAGAGCAGCAGCAGCGTGTGCCGCACCTTCCTCGACACCCACGCGGGCGCCCGTGCGCCGCAGGCGGAACAGAGGAGCGGGCTCGGGACACCTCGTGCGCCGAGCGACGCGATGGTGCGCTACGCCCGCAGCTTAGCCGAGCAACAGGGCATAGCCTGCCCGCCCGATGTCGAGACCAGCTTCGACGCCTGCCGCCGCTTCCTTGATTCTCGTGCACCTGAAACCCGGCAACCCGTGACTGAAACACGGATGGGCAAGGCGTCGGCAGACAAGTCAGGCCGGCGTGTCCACTCGGCGGGTGCTGCGCGGAAGCCAAAGGTTCGTCGCAGAGCCTGATGGGTCCAGCGAAATGTGATGCAACTGCCCTTCCATACAAGTCGTGGCCCATCCCTGAGAATCGAAGTGTCTGCTGATTACGCCGAGACGTTCCTACGGCCGCTGATCAACATCGACCCATCTAGTGGTGGAAACCCGATGCTTTGTACCGGCGCCGAACGTCTGCACCGGGTGGGGTGCAGACAATCCACTCTTGGGCGGCAATGTAGCAAAGCGGACGTTGCCGTCGCGCCCGCTCATAACCCTTTCCAGCCGTTTAACCCCGGCCAGAACACGCCCCGGCTTTGGAACGGATGCGATATTGCGAACGCGATTCCGGCAAGCCGCCTTGTCGCCTCCCCCAAGATGTCGCAATGTCCACGACTAAGCGGAACAGCGGGCACACTAGATGGCGGCGGAAGCATATCGACCCGGCCAGCGTCTCAACCTCTACCATGAGATGCTTCATACAATATATGGGCCAACTCAAAATTACGCCAAGTCAAAATTCGAAGTGTTATCCCATTTATCAGAAGTTTGCGGAATTTCTGGAAAATATATTGTTAAAACACAAGATTTTGACCGTGCTCTTCGGTTCATTCCAAAAATATTTGGGTGGGCGTGCGCTTTACTGTATTCTGTTAGTCCACAACAGAACAATATCGAAGAGGTTGTGCTTCGGAAATTTCCAGGATGTTGTCCATACTGTCTGAAAGAACCTTGTTTGTGTTGGTCAGGTAACAAGCCGACATTGGATTCGGATCGGCTCGAACAGAAATTTTACCCGTTCGCTACCGGGCACAAGCGAGGCGTACTTGACTTCGAATTGATGTTTGTTCGCATATACGGCGAAGCTTGGCAGTCGCCGCCAAATGGTCAAAAACCAATTTCGTATGCCTACGTTCGAATGATCGAAGAATTAGCCGAGCTTTCAGAAGCCGTTCGCTTTTATCACCTGTACCCAGAGAACTTTGAAAACGAGCTAGCGGATTTCATCGCTTGGTGGTTTGCCCTAGCGGTCTTGATTAGACGTGAACATAGTAAAGACGATATATCACTTGATACTTTGTTATGGTCTTCTTACCCCGGACATTGTCGAGATTGCGAGTCTGCCCCGTGTTTTTGCCAACAAGGCCCCGTCCGAGAACTCATGTCTAAGCCTGCGCCTGGGCAAGCGCATTTGACAGATGCATTGACTGGTCTTCGTAATCAGGGCGCTTACAAGAAGGATTTATCTGATTTGGCAAGCGGAAGGTTGGCGCTTCCTGGCCCCATTGCTTGCGTGCGCGCTGATGTAGACAACTTCAAAAACGTAAATGACACCATCGGTCATAATGCCGGAGATGCTGCTTTGGAGCATGTCGCCCGTATTCTGCGCTCCAAGGCGCGTACCAGAGACCGTATTTATCGTATCAGTGGCGATGAATTCGGAGTGATCAGTCCTGACTTCACCGAGGAGGAATGCGCAGGTCTAATGAAGCGAGTTCTTAGTGCGTTGAAGGAACAGCCAATTAAGTGGACGAAGGAAGACGGGGAAGTAGTCGAATTCAAATTGGGCTTAAGCATAGGAGTAGCAGAATGTGGCCTGCAAGCTGAGATAGCTCAGGCATTTGAACATGCGGATAAGGCTAGCTACGCGAGTAAGGCGGCTGGAAAAGGCCGGGTGACGCGGTTCACGGAAGTACCCCCCGAATAACCAGTACGGGCGGGCCGATCCTGTGAGACTTACAGTCAGATTCCATTTTTCACCCGCGTTGAAGTTGTCTGATGGCCAATGAACGACCGCTCATGGCGGGCGCGTATGGCAACTCAGGCGGCTGGGTTGGGTCGGGAGCGGACCCAGGGCATGGGTTCCATCCGTCAGATTTCGACCACTAGCTTTTCGCAAAGCGTGATAGTTCATTCGGCCTCGCTGTTGCCTAGCGAGTCACTGCCGATGTCCTGCGTTCTGTTCATCGGACATCGTTTCTAACGCGACGAAGGAACCCGCATGTGAAGGGATGACCAGAGGACTGATCTTGCCCGCGGTGCTCCATCGAACTTTTTTAGGGCGAGGAGACAATATCGGGAAGTGCGGACAGGTCGTCGATAACCGCGAAGGGGTTGAGCCCATCCTGCAAGGTAGCACCCTTGCGGTTGACCCATATGGCCTGAATTCCAAGTGCAGAGCACACCGCATGATCGCTGAACGTGCCCTGGGCGACATGCAGCCAGTGGTCCATCTCAACCCCGAGTTTTCGCTGAGCAAAACGAAACAGACCGGGATTCGGTTTATAAGCTTGCGCCTGTTCGGCGGTGACGGCGGTCGCAAACACCGGGCCCAAGCCCTCTAACGTTCTGGCGAGTAGATCGTCATCGGTGTTCGAAATGGGCGCCAGTGTATGCCCCTGGGCAACGAGCGCGGCCAGCACCGATGGCACTTCCGGGAACGACGGAACGCAGGCCAAGCGTTCGATCATGACATCAGCGTCTTCCGCCGTCGCTTCCATAGCAGCGACGGCCAACGCCGGTCGAAGGCTGTCACGAAGGATGCTTCGGTATGATCGGAAGGCGCCCACGGTCTGCAAGCGGCGACTCTCCGCCTCAAAGGCATTCGCGACACGTTCGACGTCCGCGCCCGACCGACCACGAGCTACCAGTATGGACCCAAGTGCATCGCGTACCGTCTCATCCCATTGGGTGAGCGTACCGTACACATCGAACGTGATGACCAACGATTTTGCCATGTGGTCCAACGCCCGGACTATGCCCTGAGGTCCGACACCGACTTCGAACTGCAACAGGCTCTAATCACCCTAAGCTTGACATTAAGATTAAAAACCTTTAATAGGTCGATAGTCGCAACCCTGCGACGTATGGGTTCTACAGTGCCGCTGCCCTTTTTGCTTGGGCAGGCGATCACCCCTGCCTCGGCAGCGGGCATCCCATACACTCTTCAGCAAGGCGGCCTTCGGGCCGCCTTCTTTGTTTCAAGGAGCCGAAATTGATGCAAACTACCCTCGTGCTGCCTACCCCCGGTCCGGTGCCGGCCCGCATTGCACCGCTGCCCGATGCACGGTCGAATATAGCCCCGACGAAGCCTGTCGCTGCTGAAGAGCCCGCGTCATCGACCGACCGGCCGACGTTCCTCCTGTTCGGCGTTGACAAGCGGGGGCGCCCTCACGCGGCTCGTTTGGTTGGGGAGGACACCGCCGAGGTCGAGCGGGCCGCCGACCGGATGGATTTGTATTTCGTCGCCGCCGACACCGACGCCCTGCGCGACCTCGGCGCGAAGCTGCCGGCGGGCCGCCTGTTCCCGGCTTCAGGCAAGGCGTTCGTGCCGTTCACCTCGGCAGCGCTCTACGACCGATTGCTTAAAGCGGCCGGTATCGCCGATGCCCCACGCACCGTTAAAGCCGCTGGCAAGGCCGCCGAGGCCGGAGGCGTGCCTTCGGGCAGGTCGAGTGGCGCGCCGGGCGGATCGGGCGCTGGCGACCCGCCTGCGACGCGGGTTGGTGCCAAGGCCCCCGCCGACCATTCGCAAATCGGGATCGGGAGCCTCGTGCTGGCGGACGATGAGGAGGAAGGGTATTACGCGGCCAAGGTCATCCTGACGAAGGCTGATGACCACTTCGTGCTGACCTGGGCCGATTATCCCGACTTGCCGCAGTTTAGCCGGCCGCGCAAAGCCTTAGCCCTACTTCACCCGGAAGCCGCCGACCAGTTGGCGTGAGCGCCATGCCGACGCTGACCGCCAGTCGTGGCACGACACGGATTCCCGCCCTGAACGACACTTTTCGACAAAGCTTTACTGGGGTCAGGTGATCATGACCGCCGGGGTCGCGAACCTGACCGAATTCACCCGTGCCGCCGTGTTGGCGGCGGTGCGGGCCTTCGACCCCTTCGACGCGGCCAACGATCCGCACGGCGAGCACGACTTTAGTGTGGTTGCAGTCGCTCCGGTGCGAAAGTTCTGGAAGATCGACGCCTACTACCGAATGGTGACCTTTGCCTCGCTCAAAGCGGGCAACCCCGCCGTGACGATCCAGGTGCTGACCGTCATGCTCGCCGAGGAGTGGTGAGATGTGCCGGCCCACCATCCCAGCGAGCCAAGTGCCGACGACCGGACCGTGGCTTGTGCGCTTTAAGGCCAATCACCGTGCATCACATATAAAGCAGGCATTCTGGGTCGAGGCGGCGACAGACGACCGGGTGGGCGATGGGCCCTATCTTATTCTGCAGGATCGAACGTTCGCCCCAGGCGAAACGCCGCTTCAACTCGCCCTCGCCATCCAGCGGCTGGCCGACGCCCGACTAATCGCTATCGCGCCGGATCTGGCTGCCGCGCTGTTTTGGCTGCTCACTAGCCCCGCCCTCACGCGGCACGACCTCGATCCTAGAACCCGTGAGGCCCAGGACGCGGCGTGGCAGCTACTCGTGTGGGTCACCCCGCATCTCGAGATCGGCTCATGAAGGCGCTTGTGCCGGCCACGATGGCCGTTCCGCCGCCGCTCTCAGCGGGCCGTGTCGGCCGTGCGTCCACGACCGGCTGGCAGGGGGCGGACCGCTCAGCCCCCTCGGGCGGGGTAATGAGGAGGTCGGCTACCGGCACGGTGACCGCGGTGGCCATTGCTTCCACGGTGGTGATGGTCACGTTCTCGGAACCACGCTCGACCCGGCCGACGTAAGCCCGGTCGATGCCGGCGGCGAAGGCAAGCCGCTCCTGAGACAGCCCTGTTCAACCCGCTTCCGCCGCAGGTTCCGACCGATGATCGCCCGCCCGTCCATTGCGCCAGCACGCCCGACCAACGGCTTGACAATCGACGGACCAACAGTCCCGCATTAGGTCGCGATCAATATAGCGCAATGGGGAGAACTTCGTGATTGGGTGGCAACGTCGAACCGCATCGGCCCTACGTCGCAGCGCTGTTGCCTCCATTTAGGTAGCGGCGCTAATCTGGGCACTGCACGGGATCTCAGCCGAGGGTCAACCTCAAATGCTCTGAAGGCAGATTGGAAGAAACTGCCAGTATCAGAATTCCGTCATCGATTGCGCGCTCACAGTAACCCCTAGAAAACTTGCGAGTTGCATCTTCAGTCCGGCGAGATCACGCGTCTGGCATTCCCAGATAGTCAAAACGTCCCAGCCGGCCGCACATAGCTCTCGCACCTTTCGGGCGTCCCGCTCCTGGTTTCCGGAAATCTTGGGAAGCCAGTACTCCGGCCGAGTAGTCGGACGCCGTATACCAACCGCACAGTCGTGCCCGTGCCAGAAGCAGCCATGAACAAAAATCGCTTTTTTGCGACCGACAAAGACAATGTCCGGCTTGCCTGGAAGATTACGTTTGTGAAGGCGGTAGCCCGGAAAACCGATTTCGCGAAGCAGGACACGGACAAGAATTTCGGGCTTTGTATTCGAGGACCGTATCGCGCGCATATTGGCGCTTCTTCTCTCAGTAGAGATCCGATCCATAGGCGTTTTCACCAGCTTCCATCACTGCCGTACAATTAAATCTAGCCAATTTTCGAGGCTTATCAGCCGGCCCTCACGAATATGCTGGAATACTCGCTCGCGAGTTTTATCGATTGAGGGGTTATCGGGAACATTATAAGCAGCCATCACAGCAGACGTATTGATGTGAACGATGTAGTCAAACATCAAATTATTTCTGAACAAGGCATCACAAGCGCGCATTAATCTCGCGGGATCAAATTCGTTTGTCACAAAGACATAATTAAATTTCTTTCCTTCCGACTCCGCATTGCAATATTCTTCGTAATCGGAGGCGAATTGCTTCTCCCGATCCGCTCGCACGCTCCATTTTGCTGTTACGATGGTACGCATGCTCGGCTGATTAATCGCCAAATCGACTTTGTTTTCTTTGCCACCCGATCTCGCGCGATTAAAGCCGGGGATTTCGTAAAGAAGCCGCCGTGACTGGACCGAACTGTTAGACAGTCGACATGCACGCCTAATAACTTGAGCGAGAACATCCTCAAAACCCTCACCAACGAGGTTTTTGCGCTTATTCTGAACCGCTAAAAACTGTCTTACCTTCTGAGTGAGCACACGCCATTCAGCATCTGACGGTGCGCCACTGAGATATGGACGCATAACGTCTTGGATAATTCCGGCAAGCTCAGGATCTGCTCCAGGCTCGGGAAAAGCTCGACCTGCATATGGTGCCCGCTGCCGCGAAGCAGCCGATGCCAGACGCTCCTCGCGTTTTACGGCTGCTGCAGCCAAGTCGGAACATGCCTTCACGAACAGCCAATCGATTTCCTTGGCAAGAACAGCCGGTTGTACGCCAAAACCGTCTGCGAGCCATGAATGGAACGCTAAGGAGCGGGCATACCACGGCTTTCCAGGCTGTGATTTGTCGCTCTCGTAGCAATGGGCCAAACCGGTAGTCGGATCGGACCAGAGCAAAAGCCTATAAACATGCTGCCAAGCGCCGGCCGCTTCGATTGAATTACGGGATGAAACAAAATATTGATCAATTAATTTGTTTCTATTCTCGGCTCCAAAAGCCCTTTCAACCGCCTGTTCGTTAGTGCGGTTTAACAATTCTTCGGCACTTTTTTCTGCTTCTGGCATTACTCACCCGGCGGACGCGCGCTTCTGCGTCGACGCTGCCACGTTCCCGAGCTGATTCGCCAGACTCTGAGCTACTGCTTTAGCAAGAAGGGGTGGTACTGCATTGCCAGCCTGCCGGTAACGCGAATGTGCCGGACCGCCATCGTGTCGTCCGTCGATCATCCCGCGCCTTAAGTCGGTGGTAAAAACAAAGTGATCGGGGAACGACTGTAACCGCGCAAATTCACGAACCGAGAGGGCGCGGTTTGAGCTGTAATGATATACACAGTCTGACTTTGTGTTCAGCGTCCAGGCCCAGAGTGACGGGAACAAGCGCCTATAAGCATAAAAATGCTTGCGGGATAGCAATCCCGTACCGTTGCTTTGCCCCCATTTATGCCCGGTCAAATATCTTTCTAATAGCGCTTCTTCTAAATCTCGGTGATTACCGCCTTGCGGAATACCTATAAGACGGAGTTCGGTATCCCTGTTGAGACGCGGAACCTGCACGTTTAGAGCAAGAGTTTTGCACATTCTGCGCATTTCAGTCTGGTAGGCTGTCTTTGGCTCAGGCAATTCGTGATGGCTGAGCGCATCATTCCGGTGACCGACAGGAAGATCCGCGAGATCAGAAATAGCCTGTTCAGCCGTTACGGCAAGGAGGTCGTTGGGGTCCGCCAGCGCCTCTGCAACCCTCATGCTGAGCAGGTTTTGCTGTACGACAAGCTGGTACCTCGGCCTACGGTCACCCGCGAACCGAGCCAGAGCGACAGAATCGGTCGCACCTGATCCTTGAAGCGTGGGTGCGATCATTCCAAGGCCACGGCGGACGCCTAAGAATAGCAGACGCTTGCGGGTTTGCGGCACACCGTAATCGGCCGCATCAACGACCTGCGCTCTTACTTCGTATTCGCCCTCAGAGGCCAAATCCGTCAGAATCTGATGGCGCGCTCCCATCTGATCAATACCAGTGACATTTTCCATCACGAAAGCCGGTGGAAGCGCGGCCTGCAGGATTGAAACAAACTCGCGATAAAGCGAGTTGCGCGGATCATCGATCACGCGAGCATGGTTGCGGACTTGAGAGAAAGCTTGGCATGGTGGCCCACCAGCCAAGACGGAAACTTGTCTCGCGGCGTCCAGGACACGTTCTCTGACAGCAGGCTGCCGGACATCTCCAAGCACAGCCTGCGCTTCTGGGAAGTTTCGCGAGAAGGTTGAAAGGGCGTCTGGGTCGTTGTCGCTACCAGCTACGACAGTGAACCCGGCTTGCCGAAATCCCTCAGATAGACCTCCGGCCCCCGAAAATAGATCGATGACCGTGAACTTACTCATGGAGCATCGATTCCCGACAACCGCCGGCCGCGCTAGGCCCCAAAGAGCACCATCGACAAGAATCATTAACGGCTCTGCTCGCCTGGGCCGCAATTCCAACTTGCCCTTTGGAAGGCAGCGCAACCGTCCGGTCGAGCCCGCCGTTTGCCGCGCCGCTCATCATTTCTCCTTCAGTACGCGGTACACCTGCATACGCGAACAGCCAAGCGCTTGTGCTATGGCTGCCGGACCGCTGCCCGCTAAGTGCATGTTTCTGACATGCTCGCGGTCAAGCCGGCGCTTGCCGCCGAGGTAGATGCCCTCGGCCTTCGCCCGCGCGATGCCCTCTCGCTGGCGCTCCTTGATGAAGCGCCTCTCCATCTGAGCCACCATGCCGAGCACGGTCAGCATAACATGGCCCATCGGCCCCTGCGTTGAGACGTGCGGGTCGAGCACAGTGACGAAGGCCCCGCGCTGCTCGACCTCGTGGATGATGTTGAGCACGTCGCGGGTGTCGCGGCCGAGCCGGTCAAGGCGGGCCACCACCAGTTCGTCGCCGGCACGGAGAAACTCGATCACCGTCGCCAGTTCGGGGCGGCCTTCGCGCGAGCCGCCTGATACCTTTTCAGACCGGATGAGGGTGCAGCCCTCTGCAGTGAGGCGGGCAAGCTGCCCCTCGAGACCCTGGTCGAGGGTTGAAACGCGGGCGTAACCGATGCGGGCCATGGGGTGTCACCTCAGGGTGGTAGGCCCACCCGACACACCACACCCGCAATAGTCGCTGTCAACGGAGCGCCGCGAGTGCGCCCACCCCCGGCTGGGCCAATGCGCTACTTCCAGGCGCAACCCAGCGCACTGAAAGGCTGTGCCATGACCCGGATCGCCTGCCTTCACACGGCGCAAAGCAACGTCGCGGTCTTCGATGCCGCCCTTGCGGCGGTCGCCCTGACCGGGGCGACGCTGCACCATGAGGTGCGCGCCGACCTTCTCGCCGCAGCGGAGCGGGAAGGTCGGCTGACGTTGCAGATCGCGCAGCGGACCGCCGAGGCACTACGAGGCTTAAGCGAAGGGGCTGACGTCGTTCTACTGACGTGCTCGACCTTAGGGCCGGCGGCCGAGATCGCCGCCGACGATGCGACGATTCCGATCCTACGAGTCGATGCAGCCTTGGCGACCGAGGCCGTCAAAGATGGAGGCAGCGTCGTGGTCCTGTGTGCCGTCGAGACGACGGTGGAGCCGACGAGACGGCTGTTCGAAGCGGCTGCATTGGCGACTGGGGCTGAGGTGACGGTGTGTCTGGTTCCCGGTGCGTGGGAAGCGTTCAAGGCTGGCGACCGGGATCGCTACCTTGCCATGGTCGCCAGAGCCTCGGAGGACGCCATGCGAGGCGGCGCGACGCGGGTTGCACTGGCGCAAGCTTCGATGGCGGAGGCCAGCCACCTGTCACTTGCGGCCCAACGGCCCCTCACCAGTCCGACCGTTGGCCTCAAGGCAGCCGCCACGGCCGCCGCCACGGCCGCCGCCACGGCCGCCGCCACGGTCACATCAGCCTTTAGGCCCGACGCGCCATGCGTCACATGAAACTGAAACGACACTGATGTGACGAGGACGAGCACTCGGCCGGTTACGTCACGCCGGGGTATACCCTGACGCTACATATGGCCCATAAGTTCATACCGTTTGCATGTGGACTCGCGCCAAGCAGCGCAGCGACTTTCTGATCCAAAAAATAAATTCGAAGATATGACTGCGACGGCTGGTTGCAGAAAAACATATGCTATTGGGATTAGGCAACGGTAATCGTCGGCCAACGGGGGAGGCAGCAGAGGTTCGATGAACGAGGGCGACTTCAAAGACGCGATTGCATCAATGTCTCCTCTAGCATTTTGTCGGCAGCACCTCTTCGATTCGAGCGCTTGGATATTCACAGCAGATAGCGGTCTGGCGCCTGTTGGGAATTATCATGATTTCAGAGTGACCGTTGCAAATGCAATTAATACAAATCCTAACAACATCGCAATCATTGGGAGTGGTAAATTCGGATTTAGTATGGCTCCCAACAAAATCTTGCGCCCTTTTAGCGAACGGTCTGATATTGACGTTGTTATAGTTTCTCCCGAAGTATTTGAAGAAGTCTGGAGAGATATTAGAACAGCAATAATGAACGGCTACTCTCATTTGAAGGACTTGCATAGAAACGAAATCATACTTAGATTTATTGTTCTTCAAAGCGATAATAAATATAGCTCCACCTACCTTCGTAACACTGCGATTATCGTCGCTGAACTAGCACGAGCACTCAATGTGAATACACGCATCCAAAGACCATTCAAATTCCGAATTTATGCAAGCTGGCATGACGTAGAGCTTTATCATAGCGAGGGCGTAAGCAGACTTAAGGAAGGTATGTGATGTCAATAAATGCCCTAATCCAGACGAACCGCATAACACTGACTGATGCCGTGGGTCGTTTCCGGTCGCAACGGTTTTTTGTTGATAATAGTTTTCAACGACGTCTCGTGTGGACAGAGCGTCAGAAAATTCGCTTGATAGAAACCATACTTATTGGCTACCCTATGCCAGAAATATACTTGTGGGAGAAACCTGCCGACCCCGAGACAGGTTATCAAAATCATTCCATTGTTGACGGACAGCAGCGTATTACAACGGTCGTACAGTTTGTATCGAATGAATGGTCCCTCAAGGCCGCTCATCTGGATGAGTCCAATCAACAAATGGACTTTGTCGGCATGACATGGGCTGAATTAACTAATGAAAGAAAGCAAAGCCTTTGGAATTATGTTGTAAGCGCAAGAACGATACCTAACGATGTTGAGGAATCAAGCGTTCGATTGATATTTCGCCGTCTCAACGAAACAGACAAATCCCTAAATCCCCAAGAATTTCGCAATGCTGACTTTCAGGGCGAATTTATTAAGGCAGCGGAGCAGGTTGCAGACGATCCACATTGGCAAAAATGGGGTGTTTTTACAGAACAGCAAATTCGCCGCATGGCCGATATCGAATTAGCAAGCAGTCTACTTATTGCGCGCCGCTCTGGAGTAGTTGGAGAAACCACCAAATCAGTAAATGACATTTATGATATGT
>NZ_VRUW01000092.1:0-18028 GCF_008039475.1 Methylobacterium sp. WL12
AGGGGCGGCTTTCGCGCGCAAGCTCGGTGCGAGCGGTAGGGGTCCACATCGGCGATCCAGGGTGAGCGTCAGACACTCTCCCAACGCCCGCGACACCTGCCGCTCACCCCATTATGAAACGGGGTCTTACGCGTCCGGTGCGTCCAGAGTCTTCGCCAGCGTCCGGGCGATGGCGACCAGCGCCGTGATCATCGGGGTGGAGGGCTCGCGCCGGGGCGCCACCAGCCCGATCGTGTGCTCCAGCTCCGGCGCGACGATCGGGACCGCGCGCACGCCGACCATCGGCCCCAGCGCGTCGGCGAGGATCGCCGGCATCACGCTCGCCCACTTGAGCGTGCGGACATGGGTCATCAGCACGATCATCGAGTTCGATTCGAGCGAGGCCGAGGGCTCGCCGCCGGCCTCGCGGATCTGCTGGTCGATGATGCGCCGGTTCTGCATGTTGGGCGTGAGCAGGCAGAGCGGCAGGCGGCCGATCTCGGCCCAGGTCACGGAGGCGCGGTCGTCGAAGGCGCCGCCCTCCGCGGTGAGCAGCCGGTAGCGCTCGCGGTAGAGCGGCACGGAGATCACCCGGCCGAGCGGCTCGTTGTCGAGGTAGGTCAGCCCGGCGTCGGCCTCCAGGTTCTCGATCAGCGAGAAGATGTCGGCCGAGGTGGTCGATTCCACCGTCAGCCGCACGTCGGGGTGCTTCTCGCGGTAGGGCGTCGTCAGGCTCGCCACCATCGGCAGCGCGGTCGGGATCGCGGCGATGCGCAGGTGCCCGGTGAGGCCCCGGCGCAGGCCCGCGACATCCTCGTGCATGGCGCGGCTGTCGGCGACGATGCGCCGGCCCCATTCGAGCACCCGCTCGCCCTCCGGGGTAAATCCCTGGAAGCGCGAGCCGCGCCGCACGAGCTGGACCCCGAAGCGGTTCTCGAGCTGCTTCACGCCCGCCGACAGGGTCTGCTGGGTCACGCCGCAGGTCTCGGCGGCGCGGCCGAAATGCTGCTCCCGCGAAAGCGCGAGCAGAAAGTCGAGCTTGTCGATCATGGCGCCCTCCCCGGCGGCGTGCCGGGAAGGCTATACCCATTTCGCCGGCCCCGCCCGCTCAGCGGAACAGGATCAGCGCCTTGGCGAGCGTCGTCCACACGCCCCAGGCGATCGGGATGCCGACGACGGCCCAGGCCGCGAGCGCCGTCGCGCTGAAGCCGCCCCGGCCGATGCCGAAGGAGCCCGACGGGATCGCCCCGGCCGCGCCCCGGCTGTTCAGCGCCGCCACGTCGGCGTCCGACATGAACCACTTGGGCTTGAGCGGTCGCACCAGCAGGTTGGCGACGAAGCCGAGCGCCAGCATGCCCGCGAGAATGTACATGGTGCCGTCGTAGAGGCGCGAGCCGGTGACGCCGGCGTCGACCTGCGCCTGGCGGATGTAGTTGACCACCACCGGCCCGACGATGCCCGCCGTCGACCACGCGGTGAGCAGCCGCCCGTGGATCGCGCCGACGAACTGCGTGCCGAAGATGTCGGCGAGGTAGGCCGGCACCGTGGCGAACCCGCCGCCGTACATCGACAGGATGATGCAGAACGCGAGCACGAACAGCGCCTGCGACCCGGCCGCCGCGAAGGACGGTGCGGCCGCGTAGAGCGCGATGCCCAGCGCGAAGAAGATCGCGTAGGTGGTCTTGCGCCCGAGCTTATCCGACATAGAGGCCCAGAAGAACCGGCCACCGATGTTGAACAGCGACAGCAGCCCGACGAAGCCGGCCGCGATCGCGGCGACCTGTGCCTTCTGTCCGGCATCGAGGGCGGCAAAGCTCACGCCCGGCGCGCCGACGAGGCGGCCGCCGAAGATCTCCTGCAGCATCGGCGAGGCGATGCCGATGACACCGATGCCCGCCGAGACGTTGAGGCACAGCACCGCCCAGATCAGCCAGAACTGCGGGGTCTTGTGCGCGTCGTCGAGGTGGACCTGGCCGTTGGTGATCATCCCCGCCTTGGCCGGCGCCGGGCTCCAGCCCTCGGGCTTCCAGCCGGCCGGGGGGACGCGGTAGCCGAGGGCGCCCGCCATCATGAACACGAAGTAGCCGGCGGCCATCACCAGGAAGGTCTGCCACACGCCGACCGAGGTCGGGCCCTTGAACGCGTCCATGAGCATGGCGGCCAGCGGCGAGCCGATCAGCGCGCCGCCGCCGAAGCCCATGATCGCCATGCCGGTGGCCATGCCGCGCCGGTCCGGGAACCACTTGATCAGGGTCGAGACCGGGGAGATGTAGCCGAGACCGAGGCCGATGCCGCCGATCACGCCCGAGCCGAGCCACATCATCCAGAGCTGGTGGGTGAGGATGCCGAGCGCCGAGATCGCCATGCCGCCGCACCAGCAGAGCGCAGCCGCGATGCCGGCCTTGCGCGGGCCCGCCCGCTCCAGCCAACCGCCGAACAGGGCGGCCGAGGCCCCGAGGAAGACGAAGAAAAGGGTGTACATCCAGCCGAGGTCCGCCACCCGCCAATCGCAGGTGGTGGTCACCAGGGCGGTGGCCAGCGACATGTCCGGGCAGGCCTTCGACGCGGTGATGCCGATGGCGCGCGAGAGCGGCAGCCAGAACACCGAGAAGCCGTAGGCCATGCCGATGCAGAGGTGGATCGCGAGGGCCGCCGGCGGCACCAGCCAGCGGTTGAACCCGGGCTTCGCGATCGTGGCTTCGCGCGACAGCCAGGACGGCGTCCGTTCGGGCAGGAGGGTGACGTCGGCCGTCCGTGCAGTCATCGCTGAGGTTTCCCCTTCAAGCGGCCCTGTTGTGCGGGCCGTCTTGCTAGGAAATCTAGATGCCGCGCTGGTCCGAGACTATCCGTGGCCTACCGCAGAATGCAAAATTCATCCTTGGGCGGGTGACAAAAGTGCAGGCCCGTCAACCGGCGTCGCTCGCACCTTCGCCGAGCTTCTGCGGGTCGCGGGTGGCGGCGCGCACCGGGCTCTCGGCCTCGGTCCGGCCCTCGCGCATCGCGCGCACCACGAGCGGGTCGACGCGCTCGCCCATGGCCGGCAGGCAGGCGGTGAGGCTCGCCACCATCTTCGGCGTCCAGAAGGCGATCACGTGGTTGTGGATGCCGGTCACCGCCTCCTCGTCCGGATAGGACCGGAAGAAGGAGGCGATCTGGTTGGCCATCCGCACCAGCTTCTCGTCGCTCGTCAGCGCGCTCATCGACAGACCTTCAAAAACCTTCTGGACACATCGCGGCCCGAACCGATCGCGGGTCCCGCCTCCCAGGGGGAGAGGGTGCGCGTCGCCTTCCTACTCCGCCGCCGCCTGCGCGATGCGGGTCAGCGAGAAGTCCTCCTCGTAGAACTTCGCCTGCCAATCCGAGGGACGGTTGGTGCGCCGCACCTGCACCGCCGTCACCTTGTACTCGGGGCAGTTGGTCGCCCAATCCGAGAAGTCGGTGGTGATGACGTTGGCGCCGGTCTTGGCGTGGTGGAAGGTGGTGTAGACCACGCCCGGCTGCATCCGCTCGGTGATCTTGGCCTTGAGCGCGATGTCGCCGGACCGACTCTCCAGCGAGACCAGGTCGCCGTCGACGACGCCGCGGACCTCGGCGTCGAACGGATGGATCTCCAGCACGTCCTCCTCGTGCCAGCGCGAGTTCTCGGTGCGGCGCGTCTGTGCGCCGACGTTGTACTGCGACAGGATCCGGCCGGTGGTGAGGATGAGCGGGAACTTCGCCCCCGTGCGCTCCTCGGTGGCGACGAACTCGGTGATCATGAAGCGGCCGAGGCCCCGCACGAACCGGTCGACGTGCATCATCGGCGTGCCCATCGGCGCCTTGTCGTTGCAGGGCCACTGCACCGAGCCGAGCTCGTCGAGCTTGGCGAAGGAGACGCCGGCGAAGCTCGGGGTGAGCGAGGCGATCTCGTCCATGATCTCGGACGGGTGGCTGTAGTTCATCTCGTAGCCGAGCGCCTTGGAGAGCAGGATCGTGCCCTCCCAGTCGCCGTAGCCGCCCATCGGCGGCATCACCTTGCGCACGCGGCTGATGCGGCGCTCGGCGTTGGTGAATGTGCCGTCCTTCTCCAGGAACGAGGCGCCGGGCAGGAAGACGTGGGCGTACTTGGCGGTCTCGTTCAGGAACAGGTCCTGGATGACGATGCACTCCATCGCCATCAAGCCGGACGTGACGTGGTGGGTGTCCGGGTCCGACTGGGCGATGTCCTCGCCCTGGATGTACATGCCCTTGAAGCCGCCATCGACGGCCTCATCGAGCATGTTGGTGATGCGCAGGCCCGGCGCGTTGTCGAGCTTGGCCCCCCAGAGCGCCTCGAAGCTCTCGCGGGTGGCGTCGTCCGAGACGTGGCGGTAGCCCGGCAGCTCGTGCGGGAACGAGCCCATGTCGCACGAGCCTTGGACGTTGTTCTGGCCGCGCAGCGGGTTCACGCCGGCGCCGAGCTTGCCGATGTTGCCGGTGGCCATGGCGATGTTGGCCATGCCCATCACCATGGTCGAGCCCTGGCTGTGCTCGGTGACGCCGAGGCCGTAGTAGATGCCGGCGTTGCCGCCGGTGGCGTAGAGCCGGGCGGCGGCGCGGAGCTCGGCCGGGTCGATGCCGGTGTACTGCGCCTGCGCCTCCGGCGAGTGGCGCTCGTCGGCGATGAAGCGGGCCCAGGACTCGAACTCTGCGAGGTCGCAGCGCTCGCGCACGTAGGCTTCGTCGATCAGCCCCTCGGTGACGATCACGTGCGCCATGGAGTTGATGAAGGCGACGTTGGAGCCGGGCTTCAGCGGCAGGTGGTGCGTCGCCTTGATGTGGGGCGACTTCACCAGGTCGATCTTGCGCGGGTCGGCGACGATGAGCTTGGCGCCCTCGCGCAGGCGCCGCTTCATCCGCGAGCCGAAGACCGGGTGGCCGTCGGTCGGGTTGGCGCCGATCACCAGGATCACGTCGGACTGCTCGACCGACTTGAAGTCCTGGGTGCCGGCCGAGGTGCCGAGCGTCGACATCAGGCCGTAGCCGGTCGGCGAGTGGCAGACGCGGGCGCAGGTGTCGACGTTGTTGTTGCCGAAGGCGGCGCGCACGAGCTTCTGGACGAGGTAGGCCTCCTCGTTTGTGCAGCGCGACGAGGTGATGCCGCCGACCGAGTCCTTGCCGTAGGTCGCCTGGATGCGCTTGAACTCGGAGGCCGCGCGGTCGATCGCCTCCTCCCACGACACCTCGCGCCAGGGATCCGTGATCTTCTCGCGGATCATCGGTTTTGTGATGCGGTCCTTGTGGGTGGCGTAGCCGTAGGCGAAGCGGCCCTTGACGCAGCTATGGCCCTCGTTGGCCTTGCCGCCCTTGTAGGGCACCATGCGGATGATCTTGGTGCCCTGCATCTCCGCCTTGAACGAGCAGCCGACGCCGCAATAGGCGCAGGTGGTCACCTCCGAATGCTCGGGCTGGCCGTGCTCGTGGATCGACTTCTCTTGGAGCGTCGCGGTCGGGCAGGCCTGGACGCAGGCGCCGCAGGACACGCACTCGGATTCCATGAAGTTGGTGTTGCCGGCGGCGACACGGCTGTCGAAGCCGCGGCCCTCGATGGTGAGCGCGAAGGTGCCCTGCACCTCCTCGCAGGCGCGGACGCAGCGGTTGCAGACGATGCACTTCGACGGGTCGTAGGTGAAGTACGGGTTCGACTCGTCCTTCGGCAGGTACTTTTCCGCCGTCGGCACGACGTGGTTGTCGCCGTCGTAGCCGTAGCGCACGTCGCGCAGGCCGACGACGCCGGCCATGTCCTGCAGCTCGCAGTCGCCGTTGGCGGCGCAGGTCAGGCAGGTCAGCGGGTGGTCGGAGATGTAGAGCTCCATCACGCCCTTGCGGAGCTTGGCGAGCTTGTCGGTCTGCGTCCGCACGACCATGCCGTTCTCGGCCGGCGTGGTGCAGGAGGCCGGCGTGCCGCGCCGCCCCTCGATCTCCACGAGGCAGAGGCGGCAGGAGCCGAACGGCTCCAGCGAATCCGTCGCGCACAGTTTCGGGATCTGCGTGCCGGCGTTCATCGCCGCCGCCATCACCGACGTTCCGGCCGGGACGGTGACGTCCATGCCGTCGATGCTCAGCGTCACCGTCTGATCGCTGACGCGGATCGGGGTGCCGTAGTCGATCTCTTTGATGAGGGCCATGGACGCCTCCCTATTCCGCCGCGACGGGCAGGTCGCCCGCGCGCGAAAAGTCTTCGGGGAAATGGGTGATCGCGCTCATCACGGGCATCGGCGTGAGCCCGCCCATGGCGCAAAGCGAACCGTCGGTCATGACCTCGCAGAGGTCGGCGATGACGGTGAGGTTCTTCTCCGGGCTGATCCCGGCGATGACCTTGTCCATCGTCTCGACGCCGCGGGTCGCGCCGATGCGGCACGGGGTGCACTTGCCGCAGGATTCCGTGGCGCAGAACTCGAAGGCGAAGCGGGCCTGCTTGGCCATGTCGACGGTGTCGTCGAACACGACGATGCCGCCATGGCCGACCAGGCCCTTCTTGGCCGCCATCGCCTCGTAGTCGAGGGGCGTATCGAGCAGGTGGTCGGGGAAGTAGGCCCCGAGCGGCCCGCCGACCTGTACCGCCCGCACCGGACGGCCGGAGAAGGTGCCGCCGCCGTAGCCCTCGATGACTTCGCGCAGCGTGATGCCGAAGGCGGTCTCGATTAGGCCGCCGTGCTTCACGTTGCCTGCGAGCTGGATCGGCAGGGTGCCGAGGGAGCGGCCCATGCCGTAGTCGGCGTAGGCCTTGGCGCCGTGCTCCAGGATCCAGGGCGTGGCCGTGAAGGTCATCACGTTGTTGACCAGCGTCGGCTGGCCGAGGAAGCCCTTCAGCGCCGGGATCGGGGGCTTGGCGCGGACGATGCCGCGCTTGCCCTCGAGGCTCTCCAGCAGCGAAGTCTCCTCGCCGCAGATGTAGGCGCCCGCGCCGAGCCGCACCTCGAGGTGGAAGCTCTTGCCGGAGCCCATCACGTCGTCGCCGAGCACGCCCGCCGCGATACCGTTGGCGATCGCCTCCTTCAGCGTGGCGAAGGCCTGCGGGTATTCCGAACGCAGGTAGATGTAGCCCCGGGTCGCGCCGACCGCGACGGCGGCGATGGTCATGCCCTCGATGAGGTTGAAGGGGTCGCCCTCCATCATCATCCGGTCGGCGAAGGTGCCGGAATCGCCCTCGTCGGCGTTGCAGACCACGTATTTCTGGTGCGACTGCGCCAGCATCACCGTGTTCCACTTGATGCCGGCCGGGAAGCCGGCGCCGCCGCGGCCGCGCAGGCCGGATTCGCGGACTTCGCCGACGGTGCCCTCGGGGCCGAGCCGAAGCGCGGCCTCGAGGCCGCGATAGCCGCCATGGGCCTTGTAGTCGTCGACCGAGACCGGATCGATCACGCCGCAGCGGTGGAAGGTGAGCCGCTGCTGGCGGGCCAGGAACGTGATCTTCTCCGGGTCGCCGAGGCGCAGCGGGTGCTCGCCGCCCTCCGCGAGGCCGGCATCGAGCAGCGCGTCGACGTCGGCGGGCGTCACCGGGCCGTAGGCGACGCGGCCCTCGGGCGTCGCGACCTCGACCATCGGCTCCAGCCAGAACAGGCCGCGCGAACCGGTGCGGACGATCGACACGTCGAGGCCGCGGCGCTCGGCGCCGGAAAACAGCGCCCGGGCGACGCGGTTGGCGCCGAGGCCCAGCGCGACGGCGTCGCGGGGGACGTAGAGGGTGATGCTCATGGCCGTGCTCATGCGCGCGCCTCGCTCAGAGCCGCTTCGAGGCTGTCTGCGGTGAGCCGCGCGATCGGCTCGCCGTCGACGAGGGCCGCCGGGGCGTTCGAGCACAGGCCGAGGCAGTAGACCGGCTCGACGGTGGCGTTGCCGTCGCTGGTCGTGCCATGCCAGCCCGTGCCGAGGCGCGACAGAATCTCGGCGTGGAGCCGGTCCGAGCCCATGGCCTGGCACGCCTCCGCGCGGCACAGCTTCACCTCGTGACGGCCGGCCGGGTGTGCGCGGAAGTCGTGGTAGAAAGTGATGCAGCCGTGGACCTCGGCCCGCGACAGATTGAGCGCATCCGCGATCAGCGGCACGGCGCCGGCGTCGACGTAGCCGAAGGTCTCCTGCAGCGCGTGCAGGATCGGGAGGGTGGCGCCCTCCAGATGGCTGTGCTCGGCGATGATCCCGGAGGCGCGCTGGCCATCCCAGGGCTCGAAACGCGGCATGATTTCCTGCCCAGATTGTTCCTGTTCTAAGGGACGACTGGAACAGAAATGCCGATTGCATTCAATCGTGCAGATTGGTCGTTCGACAAAGGACGCCTGTCGAAACCGGCTGTCCGACCGGACGTTTCCCTATGCAGAGGCCATCCATCAAGGCATTTTCAACGCGTCCGATTTGTCATGCTGCGCTGCAACAAGCCCCCTCATCTCGAAGCCATGGATGGTGCCGTGCAATAAACTACCGGTTTGCGCGGCATTCCGACGCCTGCTCGCCAATGGTGATCGGTTTTCGCCTGCAACCACGGGTGAGCACAGCGGAAATTTCTTTTCGCCCCCATGAAACCTTGGACCAAAGTCCGACTTGACAAACCCTAGGGGCAGCCGGGGGGCTGTCTGTCAGGCTTACGTCGGCGCTGGCAACAGGATGGACGGGGCGCCCAAGGTGACGGATTCCATGGTCAAGAGCGATCTCCACCCGCCGCACTCCGGCCCCGGCTCGGATCCGGTGCTCTACGGCGTGGCCGCGGGGTTGGCCGAGCTGTTCCCGCCGGTCACCGGGCACGCCCGCGTAGTCCACGACCGCGACCCGGTCGAGACGGACGAGCCCGAGCGCGACTGACGTTCTGCGCGATGGCCAAGCACGTCGCGCACTGGATCTTCTATAAGGCGTCGCGCGCCGTGTCCTGCCACCGCACCAGCGGGTTCGTCAGCGCCACCAGCAGCGCGTCGGCGAGCTTTCCCGCCACCGCGAAGGCGATGATCGCGGCCAGGATTTGCTCGGGCTTGGAGAATTGCTGCCCGTCGATCAGCAGGTAGCCAAGACCCTCGGATGCTCCCATCAGCTCCGCCGCGACCACGAACAGGAAGCCGAGGCCGAGCCCGGTGCGCAACGCCGTGACGGTGGCCGGCAGCACCGCCGGAAGCAGGATGCGCCTCACCTGCGCCGCCCGCGACAGGCGGAAGATCCGTCCGACCTCGACGAGCTTGCGATCGACCGAGGCGATGGCGCCGGCGACCCCGACATAGACCGGGAAGAACACGCCGACCGCGATCAGCGTCACCTTCGGCGTCTCGAGGATGCCGAACCACAGGATGAACAGCGGCACCCAGGCGAGCGAAGGCACCGCGCGCAACGCCTGCAGGCTCGGATCGACGAGCCGCCGCAGGGTCGGAAGGGTCGCGGTGAGCGCGCCCACGACGATCCCCGCCACCGCCCCGAGCGCGAAGCCGAGGCCGACGCGAACCAACGTCGCCGAGACGTGCATCCACAGGTCGCCGGAGCGGGCGAGGTCCCACAACGTCGCCGCGATCCGGCTCGGCGGCGGCAGCAGGCGCCCCTGCGCCAGGCCGGCCCGCACGGCCGCCTCCCAGCCGAGAGCCAGGATCAGCGGAAGCAACAGGCCGAGGCCCGCCCAGCCGAAGCGCGACGCGCGTCCGGCCCGTGGGGCGACGACAGGTGCAACGTTCGCCATGGGGGCGGCCGCGGGTCCGGTCATCGGGCGTCGAACTCGAGAAGGTGGAACATCGGGCCGTCGCGGGCTGGAGGATCGGCGGCTCTATAACACCGCCTGAGCCTCAGCGCCCCGCCTCGGCCACGACCGCATTGCGTGCGATCGGATGTAAGGGTTCGTTCGGCGTCGGACGAGGCGCTGGTCCCCTCTCTCAAGGGGAGAGGGGCAGGGTGAGGGGCGTGACCTCTCCGGATGGGGTACGCCCCTCATCCCGCCCTTCTCCCCATGGGAGAAGGGGCCTCGACGTGGTTCGTGGCCTAATCCAAACCGCCGAAACGCGCATCGGGGCGGCCCCGATGCGGCTTGCGCCTACCGCGCCGCCGTCGGGTTGAAGGCCGTGTCGATCAGTCCATCGACCGCCGCCGGGACGTCGGTGCCAGCGGGGATGATGCCGGCCTGCTGCAGGGCGAGGCCGGCCGCGCGGATCGAGTCCGCCTGGGCCTTGCAGAGCGCGGGCTCGGAGAGGTCGGTGCGCGCGACCTGGCGGGCGATCACCGGCTCGGGCAGCTTGGTCGCGGAAATCAAAGCCGCCTTCAGCGCGTCGGGGTTCTGGATCGAGAACAGCCGCGCCCGCTCGTAGGCGGCGATCACCGTGCGGACGAGCTCCGGGTTCTCCTTCGCGAACGCCTCGCGTACGTCGAGCAGGCCCCAGGTGTTGGCGCTGGCGTCGCGGAAGAACAGCACGTCGTCGTTCTCGATCTCGGCCGCAGCCATCATCGGGTCGAGGCCGGCCCAGGCGTCGACGTCGCCGCGGTCGAGCGCCGTGCGGCCGTCGGCGTGCTGGAGCAGGACGAGCTTGGCGTCGCGCTCGGTCAGGCCCGCGCCCTGAAGCGCGCGGATCAGGAAGATGTGCGGGTCGGTGCCGCGGGTGACGGCGATGCGCTTGCCCTTGAGGTCGGCGACCCGCGCGATGCCGCTGTCCTTGCGGGTGACGAGCGCCGTCCATTCCGGCCGCGAGAAGGCGTAGACCGCCTTGATCGGGTTGCCGTTGATGCGTGCCACCAGGGCGGCGGCGCCTGCCGACGAGCCGAAGTCGATCGCGCCGGCATTCAGAAATTCCAGCGCCTTGTTGGAGCCGAGCGACTGGACCCACCGCACGGTGATGCCCATCGGCTTCAGCGCCTCCTCCAAGAACCCCTTGTCCTTCAGCACGAGGCCGACCGGGTTGTAGGTCGCCCAGTCGAGGCGCACCTCCTTCAACTCGGCGGCGCGGGCCGCCAGCGAGAGGGCGGGCAGGGCGAGCGCGAGGGCACCGAGGAGCGCGCGGCGGGCGAGGCGCATGAAAAGGTCCTTTTCGGATCGGGCGTTCGATCCGAGCTAGGCAGCTTCGTTCTTTATGTCAAACGATTGATCCGCCTCAAAGGACGGCCTGGTCTCTGCTTCCACGCCGAAGTGCCGGTGTCGGTGGTGCCATGGCGCGCCACGCTGGCAGCACCAGCAGTTCATGCTAACGGGTACCCATGTTCGACGCCGTCGCCGCCCTCGACAAGGTTCTGGACGCCCTGGACCGCGAGGCCCGTGAGCCGACGAAGCTCCGCGCCGTGCTGGTGCCGGAGCTGAAGCGCGTGATCGAGGCCGGCCACGCGGCCGCCGAGGCGCAGCTGCTGAAGGACCGCGACGGCATGCGTTGCGCCCGCACGCTGTCGAGCCTCACCGACGCGGTGGTGCGCGCGATCCACGACGCGGTGGTCTGGCGGCTCTACCCGAACGACAACCCCTCCACCGGCGAGCAGCTCGCGGTGGTGGCCACCGGCGGCTACGGCCGGGGCACGATGGCGCCGGGCTCGGACATCGATCTGCTGTTCCTGCTGCCCTACAAGCAGACCGCGTGGTCGGAGAGCGTCGTCGAGGCGATGCTCTACGTGCTGTGGGACCTGAAATTGAAGGTCGGCCACGCCACCCGCTCGGTCGAGGAGTGCCTGCGCGAGGCGAAGGCGGACATGACGATCCGCACGGCGCTCCTGGAGGCGCGCTACCTGTTCGGCTCGCGGGTGCTGTTCGAGGAGCTGGTGACGCGCTTCGACGCCGAGTTGGTGATGGGCACCGCCCACGAGTTCGTCGAGGCGAAGCTGCGCGAGCGCGACGGCCGCATCACGAAGGCGGGCTCGTCGCGCTATCTCGTCGAGCCCAACGTCAAGGACGGCAAGGGGGGCCTGCGCGACCTCAACACCCTGTTCTGGATCGCCAAGTACACCTACCGGGTGCGCGACCAGGTCGAGCTCGTGGCCGCCGGCCTGTTCACGGCGGAGGAGTACCGCCTGTTCGAGCGCTGCGACGAGTTCCTGTGGCGGGTGCGTTGCCACCTGCACTTCGTCACGCGGCGCTCGGAGGAGCGGCTGTCCTTCGGGCTGCAACCGAAGATCGCCGAGCGGCTCGGCTTCGGGCCGCGCGGCGGCCTGTCGGGCGTCGAGCGCTTCATGAAGGCCTACTTCCTGATTGCCAAGGACGTGGGCGACCTCACCGCCATCGTCTGCGCCGAGCTCGAGGCGCGCCACGCCAAGCGCACGCCGGTGCTCGACCGCTGGATCGGCAAGTTCCGCGACCGGTTCCGCGCCACCGCGATCGAGGCGGAGGATTTCTGGCTCGATCACGGCCGGGTCAACGTGCGCGCCGAGGACGCGTTCGAGCGCGACCCGGTGAACCTCCTGCGGCTGTTCTGGCTCGCCGACCGGCACAACCTCGCGATCCACCCGGACGCCAAGCGGCTGGCCAACCGCTCCTTACGCCTGATCGGCCACGCACTGCGCGCCGACGAGGAGGCCAACCGGCTCTTCCTCGAGATCCTGACCTCGCGGAACTCGCCGGAATCGGTGCTGCGGCAGATGAACGAGGCCGGGGTGCTCGGCCGCTTCATCCCGGATTTCGGGCGGATCGTGGCGATGATGCAGTTCAACATGTACCACCACTTCACGGTGGACGAGCACCTGCTGCGCTCGCTCGGCGTGCTGGCCGCGATCGATTCCGGCCGCGGGGACGAGCCGTTCCCCCTGGTCTCGCGGCTGGTCGGCGCGATCCACAACCGCCGCGCGCTCTACGTGGCGATCCTGCTCCACGACATCGCCAAGGGCCGGCCCGAGGACCACTCCATCGCCGGCGCGGCGATCGCGCAGAAGCTGTGCCCGCGCTTCGGCCTGACCCAGGCCGAGACCGAGACGGTGGCCTGGCTCGTCGAGCACCACCTGCTGATGTCGATGACCGCCCAGAGCCGCGACCTCTCGGACCCGAAGACCATCGAGAAGTTCGCAGCCGTGGTGCAGACGCTGGAGCGCCTGCGCCTGCTGACGATCCTGACGGTGGCCGACATCACCGCCGTCGGCCCCGGCGTCTGGACCGCGTGGAAGGGCACGCTGATCCGCACCCTCTACGACGAGACCGAGGTGGTGCTCTCGGGCGGCCACTCCGAGATCGCCCGCACCGACCGGGTCCGCCTGATCCAGATGTCCCTGCGCGAGCAGCTGCCCGACTGGTCGTCGGACACGTTCGACGCCTACGCCGCGCGCCACACCCAGGCCTACTGGCTGAAGGTCGACGGGGTGCGCCAATTCAAGAACGCCGGCTTCATCCGCCAGGCGACCGAGGCCGGCCGCACCAGCGCCACCGACGTCGAGACCGATCCGGTCCGCGGCGTCACCGAGCTGACGGTGTATTCCCCCGACCACCCGCGGCTGCTGGCCATCGTCACGGGGGCCTGCGCGGCGTCCGGCGGCAACATCGTCGACGCCCAGGCCTACACCACGAGCGACGGCTTCGCCCTCGATTCGATCTTCATCTCCCGCGCCTTCGAGCGCGACGAGGACGAGATGCGCCGCGGCCGGCGCATCACCGCCTCGATCGAGCGCTCGCTCAAGGGCGAGATCAAGATCGCCGAGCTGGTGGCCGACAAGCACCCGCCCTCCACCGGCCGGGCCAAGACCTTCCTGGTCCCCCCCGACGTGGCGATCGACAACGCGCTGTCGAGCCGCGAGACCGTGGTCGAGGTCACCGGCCTCGACCGGCCGGGCCTGCTCTACGAGCTGACCACGGCGCTGAACCGCCTGAACCTCAACATCACCTCGGCCCACGTGGCGACCTTCGGCGAGCGGGCGGTGGACGTGTTCTACGTGACCGACCTCACCGGCACCCGCGTCACCCAGCCCGACCGCCAGGCGGCGATCCGCGGCGCGGTGATGGAGGTTTTTGCCGGAGACGTGGCGGCGATGAAGGCGGAAGGCCTGGAGGCCCTGGTCGCCGCCCCGCCGCCGCGGGAGGCGTGAGGGCCACGCCGGGTTCCGATGCGGAACGGTTGCACCGCACCGCACCGCCCGCCGCCCGCCAAACCCGACGGATCGCTTCGCAATGCGGCGATCGGCGACGCGGATGCCGGCTTCGCTCGGCCGCCGTCCGGGCCGGCCGGCACGCCGTCTCCACGGAGAGTCCGGACAGCGTTTTGGTCCGAATGACATACCCAATTCCACATTCAATGTATTCATCCGGCGTGGGCCGCGGCTGTCCTATGTCGTCGTGATGCGACGGATATCGATGAGGTTACGGAGGCTCTCGATCCCGAACTCGGAGAAGGCCATGGTTCCGTCAGGGTGCTGCGGATCGTAGACCCAGACCAGCCCGTCTTCGGGCTCCAGATCGGTAGCGATATCGGCGAGCCAGTCGGCATCTTCGCCGAGCTCCCTTGCGACGAGCGCCAGGGTCCTGACGGCATGGACCTTGTTGATGTGCATCGTCAGGCTGCGATTGCCGTGATCGACGGCGGGGACCAGTTCCACGGCAGCAGGTCGTCGAGTCGATGGATCGGATACCCGGCGATGCGGGCCAGCACGTCGGCGAGCCAGGCCTGCGGGTCAACATCGTTGAGCTTTGCCGTCTGGATCAGCGTCACTATTGCGGCGGCACGCTCGGCGCCGCGGCTGGAGCCTGCAAACAGCCATGCTTTTCGACCGAGGGCAAAACCTCTGAGCGCCCGCTCGGCGGCATTATTTGTGAGGCACACCCGCCCGTCGTCGAGGAACGAGGCAAACCTGTCCCAGCGCCTGAGCATGTAATTGATCGGCTTTGCGACGGTCGCCGAGCGCGAGAGCCTGACGCGCTGCTCACCGAGCCAGGTGCGCAGGTCCTCGACGAACGGGCGGCTTCGCTCCTGTCGGACCTGGCGACGCGCGTCGGCGCTCAGACCGTTGATCTCGCGCTCGATGGCGAAGAGCACGTCGATGCGCGTGACCGCCTCCAAGGCAATCGGCGACACAGGCGCGGCGTCGGGGCCACGCCGCGCGCTCGCGGCGATGTCGGCGAGTTCGAAGAAGCCGCGACGGGCATGGGACCAACACAGCGCCGACGTGACCTGCCCGCCTGGACGCGCGGGATCGTAGAGCCCGTTGTATCCGCCATAGGCGTCGGCCTGGAGGATGCCGGACCAAGCCGCGAGGTGCGCGTCCGGATGCTCCTGCCGCCGGTCGCGCGAGGCGAAGTAGAGCGCCGCCGGCGGATCGGCGCCGCCAAAGGGCCTGTCGTCGCGGACATAGGTCCAGATCCGGCCCGTATCGGTTTTGCCTTTGGCCAGGATCGGCACCGTGGTGTCGTCGGCGTGCAGCCTCTCGGCCGCCATCACGTGCCAGACGATCCGCTCATGCAACGGCGCCAGCGCTGCCGTCGCCGCGCCGACCTGGTCGGCCAGCGTCGAGACGGAGAGGTCGATGCCTTCGCGGCCGTAGCGTTCGCTCTGGCGGTTCAGCGGTTGATGTTGACCGAACTTCTCAAACAGCACCATGGCCAGCAGGTTCGGCCCGACGAAGCCGCGTGGGGTCACATGGAAGGGCGCCGGCGGCTGCGAGATGGCCTCGCACGCGCGGCAGGTGAACTTCTCCCGGACCGTCTGGATCACCTTCCACTGGCGTGGGATCACCTCCAGGGTCTCGGTGACGTCCTCGCCGAGCTTCGACAGCTTCATGGAGCCGCAGCACGGGCACGACGAAGGCGCTGCGATCACGACCCGCTCGCGCGGAAGATGCTCCGGGAACGGCTTGCGTGATGGACGGCGGCGTCGCGCCGGAGCCGGCAGCGAGGCCTGAAGCGCCGCAGCCTCTGCCGAGAGTTCGTCCTCAGTCGCCTTGGCCTCCAACTCTTCGAGCTGGAGCCCCATCTGGTCGATGAGCCGCGCCGTGCGCTCCGATCGTTGGCCGTAGAGCTCGCGCCTGAGCTTCTCGATCATCAGCTTCAGATGCGCGATCATCGCTTCGGTGGAGGACGCCGCGGCTTGCGCATCGATCCGCATCGCGCGCTCGCTGAGGATCATCGCATGAGCCGCCGCCAGATCGGCGGGAAGCGAGGGCGAAGTCGGCGATGAAGGGGCGGCGCTCACGACGGTGAGGGAATCACATCCCCCTGCAAACGCAAGCGAAAAGGCCTATCCGATCACCGTCGGACGCCAGGTCTCTACCGGATTGCGCCAGTCGATCCCCGAGAGCAGATACCCCATCTGTGCGGGCGTGATCGCGACGACCCCGTCGGCTGGCGAGGGCCATAGAAAGCGGCCCTTCTCAAGCCGTCGCACGTAGAGGCTCGCCGCCTGCCCGTCGTGCCAGATCACCTTCAAGAGATCGCCCCGGCGCCCGCGGAAGCAAAAGACGTGGCCGCCGAGCGGATCACGCTTCAACACCTCCTGCGCCAACAGCGCCAGCGAGGCGAACCCCTTCCGCATATCGGTGTGGCCGGTGGCGAGCCAGACCTTCACCCCAAGCGGAACCGGAATCATCGAAAGCCCTCAAGGCCCCGCGCCAACGCAAGCACCGCGTCGACCTCGATACCGCCTTCGACAATGATCCGGCGGCCCGCCGACAGCACGATCTCAACCCGCGGCGACCGCTCCGGCCGCGATGTCGGATCCCGATCCCTGCTCGCGCCATCCAGCAGCGATGCCGGCACCGGTGCCGGACTGGACGGCCCAAGATCCGACGCGACCGCGACAGACAAGAATGCGCCGGGGGCAGGCTGAGCCTCCAGCCTCTCGCGCCAGCGATAGATCTGCTGCGCCTGGATGCCGTGGCGCTTGGCCGTCGCGATCACGTTGCCGCTGGTCACGGACTCCGCCACGACAGCGCGCTTCTCTTGAGCACTCCAGCGGCGGCGCCGGACGTAGGTCGCATCGTCCATCCGAGCATCTCCAGCATCGATGCCGGCACCGATGCCGGATCAGATCACCGAAAAGCTGGACGCCGACAGACCTCCAAACAAGGCGGCCTACGCCGGATGCGCACCATTCAATGACACATCCAATCTCACATCACGTTTCATATCCAGTTTCATAAGTCGGACCCTATGAGGTCCGGCGGATAGCGGCCGCCCCGCCGTCGCGGGGGCCGGATCGCGATGCGTGGTCCGCGACGCGATTTGGTGTCAGTCCACCCAGGCGATGGTGATCGGCGCGTCGATCCCGAGCACGGCGTGAACGGGACAGGCCTGTGCCGCCGCCTTCCGCATGGCGCGCTGTTGTTCGTCGAAGCGACCAGGGACGCGAGCATGCTACGCTGTGCAGAGGTGTCATCAGGCGGCGTGCCTCCGCCGGGGCCGCGTTGTGCTAGGTCTGCGCATATGCCATGGCATACGGAGCTTTGGGCAGCGCTAAAAGATGGTGCCGGGCCATCGTGGGGTCGTCAGAAAACGCCTGCGTGGGAGCGTAAGTGAGGGCGGAAAACTTTGCCAACTGGCTGATCGAGCTTTCAAACGGAGACACCCAGAGCAGCATCGACGGGCTGGTTCTGGTGAAAGAATTCCGTGCTCTCAGCCTTGCGCCCGAACAATATTTAATGATGGAAAAAGCCGAGAGCTATGCGGCGCATTCCGTTTTCTTCGAGGCCGGCCGCAACAATCGTGCGCCAGTCGCCCAGGCCTTCATCTATGTCAGCGATCACCCTGGCGAGAGCCACGAGTTCGCACTCTTGCACAAGCGTTTGTGGAGCTGGGGGGGCGTACCGCTGCTCTACCGCAAGACACCGGGCAAAGTGGAATTGTTCCGCTGTGCGAGCAAGGCCGATTTCGATCAGAAGGATACAGCGCCTAGGTACAAGGCCTACGATACTGTTAGCCTGTAAGCGCTCGGTGGAGGCTCGGCGTTGTATTTCGGTTGCGTCGTCTTCCTGAAGGCCGGCTGACCGAGGGGATGACCGTGCGCCGATCTGGATGTTTTGCGGTGACGAGATGCTTTTCTAGCCCGACGTCGTGCTGCGGCGGCCCGACGTCGTGCTGCGGCGGCCCGACGTCGTGCTGCGGCGTGCTGACAGGGAAAGGATCAATCCCAAATCGGCCTGTGCGGTCGACAAAGCGCCCTGCGTCCACACCAGAATGATCATCGTGCGG
>NZ_VRUW01000093.1:0-17632 GCF_008039475.1 Methylobacterium sp. WL12
GTATTATATTCTAGTAAGGTAGCGTAAAATGTCCGACAGGCGCCGTATCCAGCGACAGGTTTGCAATCTATCGGCAAGAATATTCGTTCCCAAAACAAGTGATATAATATTGTGCGAGGTTACGGATATAACTAGCTACGGCTGCTTTATAAAAACTGCAGAACATGAGTTAGTCCCTCCAAATTTTGATCTTTCCATTGGTATGAGCACCTTGCCGCGCGCATGCCGCATTGCCCGTCGCGAAGCTAATGGCTTTGGCGTTGAATTCCTCGACCCGGTTCGCCAGGAAATTGAAGCAATCCTGATTGAGCATGCCTTCAAAGAAGAACTAGTTTTCGAGGCGCTCAATCTCGCATCAGAGGGTATTGTGAGCGCTACTGAGGTGCGTCTTCATAAGGCAGTGAGTGCGATGATGGACTTGATCGAGCGTCGCAATGCCACGATTTGGCAACACAATACCACAAACGAAACTCCGATCGGGAATGCAAGGTCTTCTGCTACCCCGATACCGGTGCGATACAGCCATACGCCGCTCAAGGATCTTTTAAAGTCCGCTTAGTGTCGGGTTCTTTGATGTTAATACATAAAGCTAACAAGTAGATCGTATCTATTTAGCGCCAAGTACAAAGCTGCAACAAGGCCTAATTGCCTCGTTGCAGCTTTGATCGTGAACTACAGGCTGATTTGGTGGGAGCACGAACCGAACGTGATTCATGGCGGATCGAAACCGGGCAGCGACGAGAGCCGATGCTGTGGACCGGTTAAGGGTCTGCTACAGCACGCCCCTCTCGACGCTTGCGCGCCGGGGGCGGTCGCGAACGTCGTTAGGCAGCCCAGCACAGAGAGCACGCGATGACAGGCCGGCACGGGCCAGTTCCCTGCGCCATGCCCGTGAAGCCTCGGGCCGGGTGGTCGCGTGAAGGTCGGTCATGCGGGGAACAGTAACCGCTACGCCGGCCTATGGCCCGTTCATTGTCTAGATGAGGTGGGGGCCCTGCCTATGGGGACAAAGGCAGGGCCGCCGCAGCGGATCGAGGAGATCGGCCGGCTGCTAATGCAGCGTCAATGACACCTTCGAGGCCACGACCTAACCCGAGCCTTTGAGACGAACTCGCAGCCGTCCGAAAGGACGCAGGGCCGGGCGAGGCCGGACTGCGTGCCACGGGGGCGTGGCGGCGCGGCGAGGTGCTTCGGGATGCAGAAGCCATCACGGAAGACATAGGTTTCGCAGAGCATGGGTCGGGGTTCCGCATTGGCGGGAATCGTGGTGGGCCAAAACATCAGGCAGTTCGCCACTACCCGAACGCGAGATTGGGGAGCTTCAACGAAAACGGGCGGCCCCCTGAAAGAGCCGCCCGTGTTCCTGCTGAGAGGGTGTGGGGTCCAGGCCACACCCCGCAGCAGAGCCTATCTATCGGCCGCAGAACGCCCGACGGGTCAAGCCTGATGAACAAGGGACACCTGCCGGCCTTGATCATCTCAGGGCGGTTCTGGCGCACGATTAATCGAGGAGGCCAGCTCCCATAAAAGCTGCGCTCACGTAGAACATCTGCACAAGTTGAACGGTTTTAGGGACGCATGCGTTTAAGGCGTCGAAGCGTCTCAGCTTCGAAGCGAGACGCCGTATGCCGACGGTAGAAGTCATGAGCCCGGAATTCGATGGCTCGATCGAGCCGGATCAGGCTACGCCGCTCGAACGCCTACGTGAACGCTTAGCGACCTGGGCAGCGTTTGCGCTGATGTTGGCCTTTTTCATCGTCACCATCGCCTTGTGGGGCTATGCGGCGTGGTGGGTCTTGATGAGGTTGGTCGGCCTATTCGCCTAACTTGGCATACTCAGGCGCAACGTGACACCAGATTGCAAACTCAACAATACCAGCGATCCACAAAGCGCCGAGCAGGATCATCGCATCGAAAGATATAGACATTGCTGGACTCCCCCCCCTTCGGTTATTGTTGAAGACGATCTGACAGGGGAACTACGTAGGTGGCAACGAAAATCGTTGTTGCGCTGCATCGTGGTGGCGCTGTAGGCGCTTCATCGCTTGGAAAAGACCATCGGCCGAGATCGTGGCGATGCTCGCAATCACTCCGACAGCGATGTGCGTGCTCCGGCACCCACATCCGCAACATGATCAAGCGGGGGGACCTGGCCGGGTTTCAGTACCGCGGGAAGCTGCTCCGCATCTCGGCCGCGGTCGTTGCCCCTTACGAGAACGCCGACCTGGGCAAGGCGCACGAAGGAGGTAGTCCTGCCTGGAGGAGCAAGCAGGACCGCTACAGCAGATCGGGGGGATCAGCCGGCCACTGACGCAGCATCAATGACAATGCGTCGAACAGGTTGCTGAAGGATGAGCGACGACACGACGGCTCTGGTCCTGGCGCTCGCGACCGTGAACGCGCAGCTGCCCGTGGAGCGCGACGCCTCGACGAAGCAGCGCGCGATCTGGAATGAGGCGGACCGGAGCCCGTACTGTTAACTTGGTTCGGCTCGCCACCCATCCGGCCTCAGTTAAGAGGCGAGGACAGAGCCACGATAAGCACTAGGCGCTCAACCATCACCATCGTCGGCTAATACGCATTTCGTTCTGAGATGACGGCGCTAAAAGCAACGATCCTATAGGCCGCGCACTAACGAAAAAGGCGCGCTGGGTAAGAGCGCGCCGAGGTTCGTCAGGTTCCGATGCTCCCCAGGTCAGGAGCCGCATCGAGGTAGCATGTAGCCTGGCCTGTGGCACGAACAAACCCAAGACCCGCCGTGCGCTTGGGCATGTGGACCGCGGGGGAAGCGGTCCTGCTCGGGGGCAAGCAAGACCGCTACAGCGGATCAAGCAGACCTGCTGGCTGCAGATGCAGCGCTGACCACATTGCAGCATCCAGGTTGCCGAAGGATGAGCGGTCACATCGCCGGCTCTACCGCTGCCGCCGTTCCTCGTCTGCCACCGCCTCCACAGCCGCGATTGCGTTCTCAAGCTCCGCGATCCGCTTCAGGGTGCTGTCGGCCGGCATCGTGTCGTACTGAGAGGCGTCCATGATGAGGTCGCGCTGCCGGGTCTTGAGGCGGTCCAGGAGGGCTTCGAGCTTGTCCATCGACGCGCTGTAGCGAGGCGTGGTCACCTCGACAACATCGAGCCGGTGACCTTGGGGGTTGAGAACGTGACGCGTCGGTTGAGGCAGTTCAACCCGCCGCTGGATCGCGGCGGGCTTCTATCGATCCTTAGACGGCCGCGCGGCCAGGCCGGCCGAGGCCAATGTTCTTCGCAAGGGCGGAGCGGGCCGCTGAGTACGAAAGCGACACCATCGGGTAGTCTGCCGGGAGGCCGAACTTCGCTCGGTAGGAATGCGGGTTGAGACCGTGTTTGCTGAGGTGACGCTTCAGGGTCTTGTATCGCTTGCCATCAACGAAGCTGATTAGCGCGTCCGATGTGATCGACTTTTTGATTTGGGCGGAGGTTGGCTTCTCAACCATCTCAGCCGAAGCGCCATCGCTCTCAGCTGCCGTTCCGCCGTAGAGACCTACTAGAGCCGTATGCACGCTCCCGATCAGCTTCGGAAGCTCAGAAGCCGGGATGGAGTTGTTCGCGACGTAGGCCGCAACGATTTCGCTGGCCAGCGCGAGCGTTTCGGGGGTCTGCGCTTGGTTTTCTTCTATCACTTAGGTTGTCCTGTGTTAGCCCCTCTCGCGTGAGATCATCCAATCTCCGCACAAAATCAAGGCAGGACTCAAAGACGATTGTACGATCCTACTTTAGGCTCCGCGCATGCTTGAGAGATCGGATTTGGTGAGGAGGTGAACCGGAGGGTCTCATCAAGGCGGCACCGGCCGCTCGAACGGTCCGGGGCTTCTCTACCCCATCGAGCCTCATGTCGAAGCACAGCAGCGGCTTTCTATCCGCCTGGCAGCATTCGATAGTGTGTTTTGCAAGAACGTCCCTTGACCATCTGCCTCGTCTGGTGGAGCGATAGATCCTCTTGATGAAAGGGATCGCTGTGGACGAACAAGTCGAAGCTCAATCCACTAACTTTATCGAACTCGCTGCCGACCTTGTCGGAGCTTACGTGTCGAACAACAACGTGCCGGTAGCCGAGCTGCCGAAGGTGATCGCCAGCGTGCACGCGGCCTTGGCGGCTCTTGCCAACGAGGCGCCCGCCGAGCCTGCTGGTCTCGAGAAGCCGACGCCGGCACAGGTGAAGAAGTCGATCACACCGGCTGCGCTCATCAGCTTCATTGATGGTAAGCCCTACAAGACCCTCAAACGCCACCTGACCAAGAGCGGCCTGACGATCGAGGGCTACCGGGCGCGCTATGGCCTGCCGTCGGACTACCCGTCGACCTCTGCCGACTACTCCGCTCAGCGTTCCGCGCTGGCGCGCTCGCTCGGCCTGGGCCAAGTGCGCAAGGCGCCTCCTGAGGCCGCCGAAGCCGACGAGACGACCTCCGAGGCACCCAAGACCCGCGGTCGGCCGCGCAAGGCCGCAGAGGGGTCCGAGGAAGCCCCCAAGGCGGCTCCGAAGGCCCACGGCCGCAAGAAGGCCGAGAAGGTCGCCGAGACGGCTTGAAGCCGCTCGACGCCCCGATCCGGCACACCGCGGCACCCGTCGCGGTGACGTGCCCCTAACCAAGTGCCGGCATCCTGCATGTAGGCCATGTACTGCGTATCGGCCTCGCTGGTGAGATCCGGGGTTCCCCCGCCGCGTGAGCAGATCGCGGCGGGGCCGAACCGTTTTTGGGGATGATGTGACACCGCCAGGATCGCTGCCTGTGCTCGTCGTGGACGATGTGCCCTTGATCCGCGCCGTGGTTCGCTCCACGCTCGAACAGGTCGGGCTGACCGACGTGCACGAGGCTGCCGACGGCGGTGCCGCGCTCGCGATGATGAACCAGCGGCGCTACGGCCTCGTCATCGCAGATTGGAACATGCTTCCGATGACCGGCTACGAGCTGTTGCGCCGGGAGCGTGATGATCCGCAGCTTCGCGAAATGCCGTTCGTCATCATGACGACGAAGGAGCAGGCCCACTGCTTCATCGCCGCGCGTCGGGCCGGGGTAAACGCCTGCCTCGTCAAGCCGTTCATGCCCGCGGCTCTGCGCGAGACGATCCAGCAGGTTTGGTCCGTCCATCAGACGCCTGCCGTACCGGTCCACGAAGCCGTGAACGTGCTGCTATAGCCGATCTTCCCCCGCCAGCCCGTGATCGGATCGGGCGGCAGGGACGAGCTATCAGTGCGTGGTCAGGCAACCCTACTCCGCTGCTGTCCAAATGAACCCCGTTCGCCGCGGATGTCGGCTGCCTGCGTTCAAGCGAGCTAGGGTTCGTCGCGTGGCGGAGATCGCGTCGGCGAGATCGTTTGAAAGCTCGCCGCGGTGTGCTGACGCTTCGAGCCGACGAATGGTGGCCATGTCCGACGAGCTGACCCGACCGGGTTGAGCCTGGATCGAACGCATCAGCGTACGGGCCAGCTCTTGTGTCAGCTCAAGTGCTTTACCACGCTCGTTCATGTTGTCGTTCATAACCAATCTCTGATAAACAGCGCATGTTCTATATAAATATTGTCGTATTTCAGAGTAGAAATATAGGTAAATGTCGCTCTAGCTCCTTGGATTGCACATCACTATCCAATTAACCTTTACGATCGTTCAAAATAGCAAAATCGGATCGATTTTGAAATTCCAGCCAGCCTGTCGAACCACCCTGCTTCGTGTAATTTCTCGATTGGGTCGTAACTAAGTATTGATCCGTCTACCGCTGCGTGTCATTAGACGGTTAGTTCAAGGGCGGGCGTATCTTTGCCGCTCAGGATCGATGCCATGCAGCCCCTGGGATTGTCCGACCCGCACGAGCGCGGGCCGGTGACTGATCGTCGTGCCGTAGCTATCGCCAATGCACTTTGGTTTCGCGCTTTAGCGCAGCGCGCTCTCCGCGATGGTGCCCCAAAGGCTGAACTGCGCGCGGCCAATGCCCGAGCGGCGGCCCGCATCGTGCTGCGTCAAGCAAGGCGAGAGGCTTTAGTCCGTCGGCTCATGTTCGACGCCGTAGCGGTCGGGGTATAGCCACGCGACGGATATTTTACCCATTCCACCGGAGCTTCGCACCAGATCGAGCAGCAGAGTCCCTCAGAGAGTTTGAAGCTCTGTGACCGGCTGCTCGTCACCGCCGGCAAGACGCGGCATGAAGGCGACCACATTCCGGTCCGACTGCCTGGCATAAGGTGTGACTGCTGGTACAAGCATCTCGGCAGCCATTTTTCGCCGGCCGATCGATTGGCCGATCGAGCTTTTCACATGGGCGGAGTAGCCTCGCCGCGACAGCCATTTCAAATGTGTGGGGTTGCTCATTGTTTCGTCCCTGTTTTGCTCGTCGGCGGGGTGAGTAACGCACTCACAGCAGGAACGGACCGGAACTTTATTGTCTGAGCGTCCCAAACTTTTGTCTCTCCGTCCTATCGCTCAGAACATAGGTGAACGGCTTCGACATTAAGTGCCGGCCAGATGCGGCGTAGACCTCAAAGGTCCAGGCCGCTGGCACTTCGCCCGCGGGCGATTATCGTGAGCGGCCGCTCACGATCCTTCTCTGAAGTTTAGAAGGGCCGCTTGCGAGCAACCTAACCTAGCTTTGAGATCTATACTGGCCTAAAGGATTATATCTGCTTTGGAAAATTCGATCCACAAAATTTGGTCGTGCCTCATACACCTATAATTACCGGTGATTATTTAACCATCGACCTGATTTAGCTTCCAACCCTGACCCAGTACGCGGTGCATACGCATACAAAAATACCCAATTCGAAGTCTTGCTAATTTACAAACTGACATACCTTGCAGACAGAGCGAGCCCCGATCTCCAAGCGTCTGAACCAGGGAGTATAGATTGACCGAGGGCCCCCGCGTCAAAACGCTGAGGCAAAGCACGGCCGAGGTCGAGTCCAAGCGAGCATTCGAGTTCTGGCGCGACACGGCGCTAGCAATGTCCGGCGTCTCCAGCGCCGGGGCCGACGAACGGCGATCGTTCGCAGCCAGTCGTCTCGTCGCCGTCACGGCTCACAGCACCTTGCTGCATACCGAGGGCCCGCGGGTAGATGTCGAGCGCTCGGCGCGCCATGTCCGCCAAGACGGGCGCGACACCATCACAATCGCCTTGGTCCTGCGCGGTACCCAGTACTTCGAACAAGGGACCCGCGGCGGGCGGATGGCTCCCGGCGACATAAGCGTCACCGACTCCGGACGCCCGTTCCTGATCGGGGCCTACGAGGATTACGAGGAGATTCGGCTTAGCGTCGCACGCACGGCCTTCAGGACCCATGTCGGCGAGCCAGAAGCCTACGCCGGGCGCCTGATCGGCCATGGCCCACTCAATACGCTGTTCGCGACCTACCTGCGGTCCTACGCGGCCTTGGTGCCGGGCATGACGGAGGCCGAGGCCGGCATCGCGGTCGAGGGCACCCTCCACCTGTTCCGGGGTTTGATGGGCGCTCCCCCGGGCGACGTTACAGCGGACGCGCTGCGGTCACTGGCAGCGGTGCACATCGAACGCAGCCTGCACGATCCGGGGTTCGGTCCCGACGCCCTGTACCGAGCGCTGTGCGTCTCTCGCAGCCGTCTCTACGCCGCCTTCGCCGACGGCGAGGGTGTGGCGGCGGCGATCCGCGACGCGCGCCTCGACCGGGCGCATCGCGAGTTGTCGGCGCCTGCACATGCAAGCGACAGCATCGCGACCATCATGTACCGGTGCGGCTTCACCGACGCGTCGGTCTTCAGCAGCGCCTTCCGTCGGCGCTTCGGAACCGCGCCGCGCGATCTCCGAACCTTTAACACCTGAGGGCGGACGCTTTACCGGAACTGGGGCGGCGACCAACCGCGTCCCAGGCCAAGCCAGGACGCCGCGTCGTCGGGGAGCAGCGGCAACACGTCGCGAGAATGGACGAAGGCTTCTTGAAGGATTGCGATGGGCGCAAAGCCGAAGGTCCGCTTCCGGGCATAAGGCCAATTCCCGCTTCCCACCCCTCTCGGACCTTAGGTCCGCATCGGCTGTCGTCAGGTAAACGACCGTTTTCCAGCCATTCTGACAGGCGGTCCGATTTTCCGCCCCTAGCCGGGTCAAACCTGTCGGGAAAACCTGTCGGCAAATCTACAGTCGGAGAATGGGTATTTCGGTTCCCGACAGTCGGTGCCGGCGATAGGTCTTTAAGTTCAGCCCTCCAGAGCGCCCTCACGAGCGGAGGCTGACAGCCTGTACGTTCGGGGTCGGACGCGGTAGCCGAAGCCGCCCACAGGAAACGGAGAAGGCTCAGTGTTCAGCCATATCACGATCGGCAGCAACGACATGGCCCGGACGAAGGCGTTCTACGACGCCTTGTTCGCCGCGACGGGTGGGCCTTCCGGCATCACGGATGCGAATGGCCGGCTGATTTATGATCACCGAGGTGGTCGCCTCCTCATCACCAAGCCTGTTGACGGTAAGGCTGCGTCCGGAGCGAACGGCGGCACCATCGGCTTCACCATGGAAAGCGCGGAAGAGGCCAAGGCTTGGCACGAGGCCGGCGTCGCGAACGGCGGCACCTCGGTCGAAGATCCGCCGGGTGAGCGCACGGGTTCCGCTGGAAAGATGTACCTCGCATACCTGCGCGATCCGGACGGCAACAAGCTCTGCGCCCTTCATCGCATCGAGAACTGAAGCACCAACTCTTCTTCGCCGCGTTGCACGGGCGCGGCGGAGAGTACCCGAACGGTATCGGCGCGCCTCAGGTGCCCGTGAAGGGTTTGAATAGCGAGCTAAGCCCCTCGTTGAGCGCAGGCGTTGAGAGGCTGACGGGCGCGCCCGACGGGTTGCCGAGCATGAAGGCTGCGAGCTGCGGATTGTCCGCGTACCGCAGCGCATCGATGTCCGAGAACCCCTTCGCTCGCAGCGCGGCGATCAGCGCAGCTTTGTTGCCACCCGCGGCGGCGCCCGCTTGCTGAAACCCGGACGAGAAGTTCTGCAGGGGAGCATTCTCCGGCTATGTCATCAACGACCGGCCTATGCCGCCCAAAGCCTGAATGCCGATTGAGCCGAGCGTGCTTCCGCCACCCATCAGGCCGCCGTCGAAGGTCGGAAAGTTCTCGAAGCTCGCTCCGCCGGTCGGGTCGTCGATGCCAAGGTCAGCCATCTCAAGCCTCCTGCCCGGATACGAGGGAGCCACGCTCCGTCTTGATCGCGATGAGCGCTCCGGCGCGGGCGATCCGCTCTGACATCGCCTCACGGATCAGCGCGCCGGGCTTGACGCCCTCAGCGCGAGCCGCGGCCCGGATCTGATTACTGAACCCCGGCGGCACGCGAGCCGAAAGCACATCCGTAAGAATGCTGCGGCCCGGACCTGGACGCTCGACAACTGACACTTTCGCCTCCGCAGGATGAGGGCTAAAAGTGTACGTCTACTTTTCTATAATTGCATCAGACAGAAAGACAGCAATTCAAAGATCAACTAGCCTTGATCTAGCTGACGTCTCTCCGGTTGATAGCTCTCTTCTTGGTCTTAACGATCGGAGATTTTGTCGCACCCTTCACTTCTTCGGATTTGGGGGTATCCATCTCGATCACGCGGACATCGGTCGCGAAAAGACCTTTTGCGGGGTCCTGCCCGAAAGAAGAAGGCAGCGCCATAGCCGCTTCCTTGTCCTCGGTATTGAGAAGCACGATCTGCGCGAGCATCGCTTCACGTCTTTTCCAGCGCTCAACGGCCTCTTGGTCTGAGTGATGAATGACATCGGCATCCGACACAGGCTCTAAGCCAACCGGCTTCGCCATGAGGCCGCCGCCCCAACCCGACAGGCGCACGTTCAAGATATTGTTGATGCCAGCCTTCAACGCCTCCCGAACGAGAGGCTCTTTGTCTGGAGAGTGATCGCCCCCGAGCGAAGTAATCACCGTTACAACTTCTCGAATAATTCGAGCGGTCTTCTCGTCTCCAAGACGACGGGTCTCACGAAGGGTCTGTTTTCTTTCGCGCTCTGGCTCTCGGAACGACTGCTTCAGTCGGTCTTCGACTTCTTGCGCAAGCGATACACCGTTGAAGCCGGCCGCCTCCTCTAGAGACTTCCGAACTCCAATGGTGGTGCGAGCCATTAGAGGGACACGCTTGCCCTCCGCGTCCGGTGTCGCGCGCTTTGGCATGGTAGCTGCCGTCTCTCCAGTTGCGGAGCGATACGCCTATCATTCGGTGTGTTGACAGACAAGCCCCGTCTCCCCCATAAGGGTTCGAGCGAAAGATAGACGCATCGCTCGGAGGCGTTGGGATGAACGAGGCTCTACGAAAGGCGCTCGCGGAAGGGCGGGGAGTAGACGTGCCGGACCTAGCGGTCGCTCTCGGTATGTCGAAGCATCTGCTCTACCGCGCCATCAAAGCAGGCGAGGTCCGCGCATCGCGTGTCGGGCAACGAGTGACGATCCCCCCGCACGTAGCGCGGGAGCTTCTGTGCCTGCCAGCCGACGCCTTGGCTCCGATCGCCGCCTAACCCGCCATCCCGGCGGGCACGTCCCGCTGGATTACCGCACCGAGCCATCCGGCTGGCGCTCCATCAGCAGGAACACCCCGAAAATGAGAAAACCCGCGCATCGCGGGGCGACGGCGGGTCTCTCGAATGCTTTCCGGCAAGTCAGCATCGAGAGATTTAACGCAGAACCCCGTTCCTTCCAAGCCCAAATCATCGCCGACCGCTTTCGACTGAGCCCGGCCACAGCCCGCGCGGTAGCGGAACTGGCTTATCCCGCCGTCGATACTTGGCGGGGGCGCAACGCATGACCCAGCGCGCAGCCCTTCGCCCCTACTCCGTTCCGGCCGACCCGGTGCCGGTGCTCAACGCCATCAGCGACGCGGTAGCGACGTGCGAAGCGTACAGCCGGACCGCGGGCGAGTTCGCAGCCCTCGGCGACGTGAAGGGCCTCGTCTACGCGGTCCGTTGCGCCAGCGCGGCGATCCTCTCGGCAGCCGACCTTGCCGGCGAGCTGCGCCCCTCCCGACAGAATGGGGGGCAGCAGGCATGACCATTCAGCTATCCCCCCAGCAGCGCCGCACTATGCAGCGGCTCGCCAACGAGGCCGACAAGGCAATCGAGGGCGACCGCTGGTTTTTCGCTAGGCATTCGAGCCGGGAATACCGCGTCCGCTTGATCAGCAAGGCCGAGCAAAGGCAAACCGAACTCATTGAGGGCGGGACCTTCAACCTGACGGCCGCCACTCCGGCCGCCTTCATCGCCCTCAAACAGGTCGCCCCCGGCGTTCGCCTCAAGGTCGTCGTCTTCGGCCCCGCTGAGGCGATCGGGGAGGAGCTTGGCGAAGCCGACGCGCGAGACGTGTTCGAGGGGTATGCGGACAAACACCCGCAGATCCGCGCGCAGGAACGGATGATGCGGCTGGCTATGGCCCGGCCAGACAGCCCCTACCGCGATGGGGGTAAGCCATGACCCGCACCTGTCCGAGCTGCTCCGCGTGGCGCTCGTGGGGGTCGCAGCGCGTCTCTCGCGGGGGTGGCCCTGTCACCGACGAGCCGGTGGGCCAGTGCCGCGCCCGCCCGCCGACGATCGACCCCGAGAACTTCAGCGGCACGAACGCCGCGTGGCCGGTCGTAGCGGCCGACGATTGGTGCGCCAAGCACCGCCCCCAGCATAGCCCCGTCGCGCGCCTCAGCGCGGCGCCTTCGCGCTCCGGCAATGGAGGCTCCCAAGCATGACGGCGACCACGGCAGAACGCTACGTCCCGACCAAAGCGGCGCAGCACGCGGTCGAAGGCCACGAGACTGAGATCTTGGGAGCCCTCGGCATCCCGTGGCGGGAGAGCCAGCGCGGCCACATCACCTGCCCGTTCCCCGGCCACGGGGGCACGGACGATTGGCGTTGGGACGCCAGCAAGCGCAAGGGCTACTGCACCTGCAAAAAGGGCTTTTCGATTTTTGATGCCGTAACCGAGATGGACGGCTGCGATATCGAGGGCGCCAAACTCCGCTGTGTCGAAATCATCGGCCGCGACGACCTGATCCGCACCAAGAGCGGAGAGGACGGGGCCTTCCAAAAGACCGACGCCGCGAGCCTGCTGAGCGCTCCGGCTGCCCGCCGCGACGACACGCTGCCCGGCGCTTATCTGGCGCACCGGCTTGGGGTCGAGGCCGCCGCCGTGCTGATGCCGACCACGCCCGTCGTCGGCTTCCAGGCGCTCGCGTACTTCGACCCGCCGAAGGGCAAAGGCACTGGAAAGCCCGTGAAGGCTGGCGAGTGGCCGTGCGCCGTGTTCGGCACCGTAGACGCAGAGAAACGCCAGCACGCCCACCGGATCTATCTCGCCCCCGGCGGCAACGGGAAGGCTGACCTCGGAACGGACGCCTCCGGCTACACCCGCGACCCGAAGAAGTCCGCCAAGCGCGTCGGCGAGGAAAGCACTGCCGGCCGCTCCGTCATTTGGGGCGACCCTTCCCGTTCTCCCTGGTGCATCGTCGCCGAGGGCATCGAGACCGCGGCTGCCGTCGCCTATGCCTTCCGCGTGGAGATTGAGGCCGGCGAGGTCACGGTGGCCTCGGCTATCAATGCCAACGGCATCGAAGCGTTCACGCCCTGGCCCGCCACGAAGCGCGTCACCATCGCCGCGGACCGCGACGAGGCCGCCAAGATCACTCGGCCAAACCCGACCCGGCGCGGGGAGCGTGCCGCTCGAGTTTTCGGCATCCGCAACCGAACGCGCGTCACCACCACCATTGCGATTGCCGGCACGCCCGGCACGTCCGCTGACTGGCTCGACATCCATGCGGAGCACGGCGCCGAGGCGGTCCGAGCGGGTATCCTTGCGGCGGTTGCCTACACCCCGACCCCGGAGGAAATCAAGGAGGAGCGCGAGCGAACGGAGGGTGTCGCGTCGCTGCGCCAGGTCGAGCGCGATTATCCGCTGCCGACGCTCGACAGCTTCAAGCTGGCCTACCAGCGCACCGAGGCCGGGCGCATCAAGGTCCACCAGTTCGTGAAGGTGGGCGACGAGATCGTGCCTCAGCCGATCGCGACACCGTTCGGTGTGGTGGCCCGGCTTCGCCACGCTGACGACGGGGACACTTACGGCCTGCGCCTCGTGGTCGAGGACATGGGCGGCAAGCGTCGTGAGATTGACGTGGATCGCGCCGCCTTCGCTCGGCAGGGCGCCGCCGACACCCGCGCCATGCTGTTCGAGGCCGGGATGCGGTCCGAGAATGACGGCGAGCTGATCGCCGTAAAGGCGCTGAAGGCGGCCGATCCCGAAGCCGAGATCGTCGTGTTCCGACGCCCCGGCTGGCACGAACTCGCAGGCGTCGAGGATCGCTTTTTCGTCTGCCCGTCCGGCAGGGTGATTGGCGCACCGGCTGACAGCCTGCCCGAGCTTTCCGTGAACGCCAGAATTCGCCCGGCAATCTCCACGGGCGGAACCCTGGAAGGCTGGAAGACTGCCGTCGGCGCGGCTGCCAGCGTCCCCCGGTGCGAGCACTGGATCATTGGCACGATCGCCGGGTTTGCGGCGCCGCTGCTCTCGCTCGTCGGCCTCGATACGTGCGGGGTCAACCTGTCCGGCATCACGTCAGGCGGCAAGACGACGGCGCAGCGCCTTGCGGTCTCTGTGTGGTGCCGGGCCGCCTTGGATCAGCGCGACAGCCTGTTGCAGAGCGCCAGGGCGACCGCGAACGGCGTCGAGATGATGGCCGCACGCTCAAACGGCAGCGTCCTCGCAATGGACGAGCTTGGGCACGTCAACGGGAAGGAGCTGGGCAAGATCATCTACTCGCTGGCTTCCGGTGTCGGCAAAGCCCGGATGACGGCAGACGCGCAGCTCAGGGCATCGCACACTTGGTCCACCTTCATCATCCTGTCGGCCGAGAAGTCGCTTGAGGAGAAGGTCCGCGGCGATGGCGGCGAGTGGTACGGCGGTATGGCCGCCCGCATCCCCGATATCGACATCTCGGGTGTAGACCGCGCCGTTGACCACGCCGTAATGGCGAAGATCCAGGCGGTAGACCGCAACTTCGGACACGCCGGACCCGCCTTCGTGGAGGCTATGATCGAGGCTGGCATTCACCAGCAGGCGCAGACGATCCGGGCCGGGATCAACACCGCCGCGAGCAAGATCGCAGGCGAGGGCGCAGATGGCGCCATGGTGCGCGCCGCCAGCCCGTTCGCAATCCTGCTGACCGCTGGACGGATGGCGCGGCAGTTCGGGTTGCTGCCAGCAGGGATGGATATTGACGGCGCGATCCGGTGGGCATGGGAGCGCTTCCAGAAATCGACGGATGCTGTCGCCCTGGACCCTGAGACACAGGCTGTCACCAACCTGCGGGCTTGGGTCGCTGAGCGGTGGGGCTCGGATATCCAAGCAACCGACCCCGAGGAAGGCACGCGGGCGACAAACCGCAACGCCCTCGGCTGGTACGACGACAGAGCGGTCTACATCCCCGCGCACCGGATCGTAGAGGCGGCCGGAGGGACGCTCAAAGAAGCCGAGATCGGCCGCGCTCTCCACGCGCAGGGCCTTATCGCCAAGGCCAAAGATCACGACTGCTTTTTCGTTGCCTACGTCCCGAGGGTCGGAAGGGTCAAAGCCTACGCCCTTCGGCGGGACGAGTTCAGGATGTCGGCCCAGCATGAGGTCGCATTCGCGGTGCATTCTGGGGGGCGGGCATGATGGATCTCGCCGCCTTTTTCGCCGAAACCGCAGCCTCAATCGAGGCGAGCAGCACCCCAGAATTTCCCGCGTTTCCCGTTTCCCGGCCCCCATCCGGGAACGATCAAGATATTGAAGATAAACAGATTTCCCGCCTTTCCCGCGTTTCCCGCCAGGGAAAAGGGGGGAATGGGTTTTTTGAAAATAGCGAGCCCCAGGCGGGCGCGGGCGTGCGGGCGAGCGCGCGCACACGAGGCCCCGTTGTTAGCGAGCGGGAAATGCGGGAAATGCGGGAAAAGCCCGCAGGATCAGATAGTTACATTTCCCGCTCCCCTTCTATAAAACGGGAAATAGAGAGAGAAACGGGAAATCCGGGCCGCCTGCCGGCCGCCCTTCCCTCCTCGGACACTGACGAGGCCGACGAGCGCGCTGCCATCATGGAGTACGACGGCGGCTTGTCTCGCGCTGAGGCGGAGGCACAGGCACGCTCTCAGGCCGCCCCTTCTCTGAACGCGAGCGCCGTCGCGGGATGGCGGGCGGGTCTCGCGTCCCTGTCAGCCTCTCGTATCCCCTGCCCCGGCTACACGCTGGAAGGCTGGGCTTCGGTTCACGCTCGCGCCCTCGCCTTCCTCGACACCTTCGGGGATCAGGCTGAAGCCTTGGGCTGGACGACGCCCCGCCTGTTCAACGTCCACCCGGAAGCCGGCACCATCCGCGTTGATGCCTGCGGCGGCCTCGTCCTGCCGATCGGAGGCCCGGTCCGCGCCATCACCGCGGCTACGATCTCCTTCGGGCACCTGACCCACCGCGAGATGCCCGGTCGGCCGCAGGGCATTCCGATCTGGGATTTTGGTCGATGATCCCGACCCACGACCGTCTTCTCGCCGCCGTCCGCGCCATCGAAGCCCGCGCGGTTCGCTACGCCGCCGAGATGACTGCCGGGGGATCTCAGACCCTTGCCATCGCTGCCGCGCTCGCCCGTCGAACCTGAGAGGAACCGCTATGCCCGCCCCGAGACGCACCGCCGCCCTCAAGACCTTCGCCCCGCCCTCTGCCAGCCCGCTCGCCCGCGCCGAGGCGTCGTTGCTGGCCTTGCTCACGGCCATCGAGCCGCACGAGCCCGACGCGCCTGCCGCCAAGGCGTACCGCGCGACGATCCGCAGCCGCGGGTTCGAGATCGCCGCAGCCGGCGGAAACGAGGCCCTGGATTACCTGCTCGCCCGCATTCGAGCCGCAGATCCCAGCCGTGCCGACGTGCGCGAGGCGATCCTAGACCTTGCTTGGGCTGGGCTGTCGGCGTGGCGCTCATGAACGCTCGGGAGCAAGCCGCCTTCGCCGCCGGCATCCAGGCCGCACGCCAAGCTGCCATGACAGCCGCCGTAACCATCGAGACGCGCGACGACGCCCGCGAGGTCCGCCAGCAGGCCGCAGCCGCCGCGCTCCACGGTCTCGCTGCCGGGCTCAAGGTCGCGTTCCTCGATCCGCCAGCCCCTACCAGCGGAGACGCGCCATGAAGATCACCGCCCGTTTCGGCTCTGCGCTACTCGCCTGCGCTACCCCTGCCCGATCTGCCCCGCCCAAGCCACAACACCCGATCCTCAACGACGTGCCGACCATCGAAATGGCGCTGGCAACTTTGGTCAGGCGGAGCAAACAAGAAGCCATCCGTGGAGGCTGCACACCTGAGCGGGACATGGCGGCCCAGCAGTTCGTGCGAGAGCACGGTGCCCTCGCCGCCCTGATTGCCGACCCGGTCAACGAGGCCATCCATTTCGCGGCGTCGATCCTGATGAGTCACCTGAAATCGGTCGTTCCGCAGGATCAGCAGCCAGCCAGCGCCGGCCGCCTGTCCGCTCTGAGCGGCCCAGAGAAGCGATACGCCGCCGACACTCGGCCCCGGCATTGAGGGAGCACGCCATGCACGCCCTCGCCAGCGCCGACATCGTTCCGCAGCGGACCATATACGACTGCCTGCCGGCCGCGCTCGCTACCACCTTAGGCTGGTCTTACGAGAAGGCACGAACCATCACGGGGACGCATACGACCGAGGGCGGGACGTTCCTGATGCCCCTGGCCTCGGCGTTGCTGCCCGAGAGGATTGCCGGCACCTACGTCATGTCGCGCACGCATCCGCAGCTCCCGCCGGCCGCCATGACTTCGGCATGGGGCAACATGCTGGCATCCCCCGCCGAGATCCGTCGCCAGATCCAGGGCCACCGCGCCATCGTCATCGTGCCGGGTCGCGGCCCCCGTGATGAGGTCGGCCCCGAATTCGGCCACGCCATCGCGTGGGACGGGCAGCGGGCCATCAACTGCGGTTCTACGGGCGCGAACCCAGAGCCGCCCCGAGAGGTCTCGCTTGACGACGTGCCGCCTTGGGAAGCGCTGATCCTCACGAGCATCGCAGACGCCCCGCCTGCCCCCGTGACGGTACCGCCGGATGCCATCGCCAGCGACGCCAGCCTGGCCGCCATCTTCGACCGGTACGAGCGCGTCTTCCTCGGCTTCTCCGGCGGCAAGGACAGCATCGCCCTGGCCCATATGCTGGAGCCCTGGCGCGACCGCGTCACGCTGCTGTGGGTCAACACCGGCTACATGGCCGCGCACATGGTCGAGTTCGTTCGCAGCTTCGGCGATCGGTTTGACCTGGTGGAGATCGCGTCGCCAAGCCTGCCCCAGGTTTGGGAGGCGAGCGGCATCCCAGCGGACGTAGCCCCCTTCCGCAACGTTCTCGGGCAGGACAGCCCGCGGCTGCAGCCCTGGCTGAGCTGTTGCCTCACCGTCCGGCAGATGCCGGTCAACGACTTCCTCCGGCGGCAAGGCCCCTGCTGCTACATCAACGGCCAACGGGCTGACGAGGCGGGCGGGGCGACGCTGTCGGGCCTGCGGTCGAACCTGCCGCCATCGGTCGAGGTCGCCTTACCCCTCACAGACTGGTCCGCAGCCGACGTGTTCGCCTACGTCGCTCAGCATGACCTGAAGCTGCCTCCACA
>NZ_VRUW01000094.1:0-17253 GCF_008039475.1 Methylobacterium sp. WL12
CTCCAGCAGCGCTACCGCCTCGCGTTTGAACTCGGGCGTGAACTCGCGTCTCGTCTTTGCCATCAAACACCTTCCCCGCCCGCAAGGAGCGTATCAGAGGTGTCCGTGGAACCGGGGGAGGATCATCTGAGCCCGGCTCGCCGCCGGGCTTGTGCCGACTACGTCGTTGCCGAGCATGGCGTGTCCGAACGCTTCGCTTGCCGTGTCCTGGGCCAGCATCGTTCGACACAGCGCAAATGCGCCGTCTTGATCGAGGACGAAGCCGCCCTGACGGCTGCGATCATCGCGTTGGCGCTCCAGTACGGGCGCGACAGTTACCGTCGGATCACGGCGATGCTCCGGCGTGATGGCTGGACGGTGAACGTGAAGCGCGTCGAACGGATCTGGCGACGAGAAGGGCTCAAGGTCCCGGCCCGCCAGCCCAAACGAGCGCGCCTTTGGCTCAACGACGGCTCGTGCGTGCGACTGCGGCCAGAGCGCCCCAACCACGTCTGGTCGTACGACTTCGTCGAGCACCGCACGCACAACGGGCGCAAGTACCGGATGCTGAACGTCATCGACGAGTTCACCCGCGAGTGCCTGGCCATCCGGGTCGCTCGCAAGCTGAAAGCGCTCGACGTGATCGACGTGCTCTCGGACCTGTTCAGCTTACGCGGTGTGCCAGAACATATCCGCTCGGACAATGGACCGGAGTTCGTTGCCAAAGCAGTTCAGGCCTGGATCGCAGCGGTTGGATCAGCAACTGCGTACATCGAGCCGGGCAGTCCGTGGGAGAACGGTGATTTACGAAAGCTTCAATGCGAAGCTGCGCGATGAACGCCTCAACGGCGAGGTGTTCTACACCCTCAAGGAAGCCAGCGTCGTGATCGAACAATGGCGGAAGGACTACAACACCATCCGGCCGCACTCGTCACTCGGCTACCAGCCGCCTGCGCCACAGGTTGTCATCTGGCCACCTGAACCCAGCGGTTCAGCGCCGGTCGCCCACTCCGCCATCGTCACGCGACCTGACCCTGACCCAGCAAACTGGTCCGCGCTGAGCGCAAGTTTTTCGGGCATCCTGAACCCTGAAGGAGGGTGGATGCCATGCCTCGCAAACGCTTCACGAATGAACAGATCGCCTTCGCCCTGCGGCAGGCGGAGAATGGTGCAACGGTGGACGAGGTCTGCCGGAAGATGGGCGTATCCGAGCCGACCTTCTACCGCTGGAAGAAGCAGTTCGTCGGCATGGGCGTGCCGGAGATTCGACGGCTCAAGCAGCTGGAGGACGAGAACGGCAAACTTAAGCGGCTGGTCGCTGACCTGACGCTGGACCGCTCGATGCTGCAGGACGTGCTCAAGCGAAAGTGGTGAGGCCCGCCGCTCGCCGTGAAGTCGCTGGTCACCTGCAGGTGGCCTACGGCATCAGCGAGCGTCGGGCCTGCCAGGCCACCGGGTTCGGCCGTTCGTCCCAGCGCTACAGGAAGCGCTCGGACCCTCAGGTCGCGTTGCGGATGCGATTGAAAGAGTTGGCCGCCGCGCGGGTGCGCTACGGCTATCGGCGGTTGCACATCCTGTTGCGACGGGAGGGCTGGGAGGTGAACCACAAGCGAACCTACCGGATCTACCGCGATGAGGGGCTGTCGATCCGGTCCAAGCTGCCCAAGCGCAAGCGAGCCTGGCGCTACCGTCAGGGGCGACCGGCGATCGGTGGACCCAACGAGGTCTGGGCCATGGACTTCATGTCCGACCGCCTCTTCGACGGGCGTCCGTTCCGGATCCTGACGGTCGTCGATTGCCACACGCGAGAGGCGCTCTCACTCACACCGAGAGCCAACTTCCGTGCCTTCCAGGTGACCGAGGCGCTCGACGCCTTGGTCGGGCTGAGGGGGCGGCCCAAGAGCCTGCGGGTCGACAATGGGCCGGAGTTCGCCGGCCGCATGCTCGACCAGTGGGCCTATCTGAACGGGGTCGAGATCGACTTCTCCCGACCGGGCAAGCCGACCGACAACGCCTATATCGAGTCGTTCAATGGCCGCCTACGGGCGGAGTGCTTGAATGCCTCGTGGTTCCTGTCTCTGGCTGATGCCCGCGAGCGCATCGAGGAATGGAGGTGCCACTACAACGATGACCGACCTCATACGGCCCTGGGCGGCTTGACGCCCCGAGCCTTCGCCAACCAAGCTGTCACAGCCCGAGAACTTGCATAGGCCGTGGACCAAAAACGGGGTCAACTCCAGACCGACAATGCACTAACTTCGAACCTGGGCCACCCAATGGGGGCAGGCCAATAGCACGGGGGCGCTTCCAGGAAATTACCAGTCAACATTCGATCAGCATATTGTCTTAACAGCTTCTGGTCCGGTCTTTGACGGCTTCAACGTTGATCGCGTGTACGGTAGTGATCCGGCTCTGACGAAGGGGAACTTGTTCCATTTTGGTAACGCAGCGCCCGGCCTAGGGAGTGACCTTATCCCGGATCTAATGAATGGAGTCGTTTTTTACAATGGTCATCGCTATGCTCCTAGTTCGCTCGATTTAGCAACCCTGGCAGACATCGGCGTTGGCACTGTACAAAGCGACTATCTAAAAGCTCCTTTGACGGGGCAAACACTGGATGGCGGCGCTGGACTCGACACTCTTATTGTCAGCGGCTTACGAGCATCAGGCACCGTCACGATCCAGAGCGCTATCTCATCAACGGTGACGGTCGGATCCAATCAAATTTCACTCATCAATGTCGAACGTGTTGCGTTTGCTGACGGCACAATCGCGCTCGATATTCAGGGCAATGCGGGTCAAGTTTACCGCCTCTACAAGGCGGCCTTCGACCGCGCCCCCGATATCGGCGGCCTGTCCGCCCCCGTGCGCGCCGTCGATAACGGCGTCAGCCTCCATGATGATGCCGTCACCTTCCTATCGTCTCCCGAGTTTGCCCTGCGCTACGGAAGCGCGCCAACGGACCAAGACTTCGTGGCGGCGATGTACAAGAACGTACTCCAGCCCCCCCCGATGCGCCGGGACTTGCCAACTGGATGACGGCACTTACCACCAATACTCTCGATCGAGCCGGTGCATTGGCCTCCTTCGCCGGGGCCTGTCGCAAACGCGAACCTGCCTTCGTTCATGGATCGTTAGCCATCTCTGACCAGCTTGCCGCCTCCGCCCTGGAGCCGGCCCATGATCTTGTCCGCCATCGCCGCCAAGCTGAAGCAGCGGGCCAAGACCGACTTCAGGGGTCGGCACTTCGAAGCGACCCTGATCGTACAGGCTGTCTCCTGGTACCTGCGCTACCCACTCAGCTACCGCGATATCGAGGAGCTGTTCCTGGAGCGTGGCCTTGAGGTCGATCACAGCACGATCAACCGCTGGGTGCTGGCCTACGCGCCATTGATCGAGAAGCGGCTGCGGACCTTCCGCAAGGCGCATTGCGGCTCGGTCCGCATCGACGAGACCTACATCAAGGTCCGCGGTGAGTGGCGCTACCTCTACCGGGCCATCGATAAGCACGGCAATCCGGTCGACTTCCTGCTGACCGCCAACCGCGATCTCGATGCGGCCAAGCGCTTCTTTCGCAAGATGCTTTCGGCCGAGCCGTTGCTCGCCCCAGACCGCATCGGCACGGATGGCGCTGGCACCTACCCGCCGGCCATCGCCGAGAGCCGGAAGGCAGGCCTGCTGCCCCGCGCGCCGACACACTACGTGACCAAGCATCTGCAGCAGGGCATCGAGAGCGACCACTTCCGGGTCAAGCGGTCGATGCCGCGGGTCGGCGGCTTCCGCTCGTTCAACACGGCGCGGCGCACGATCCAAGGCTTCGAGGCCATACTCTGGCTGCGCAAGGGCTTCGGGTTCGCCGGAGCATGGACGGTGCGCGAGCAGAACAGGTTACTCGCGCACTGCTTCGGGCTTCCCCAGGCGAACAAAGGGTGAAAGCACGATCGCAGAGGCCGTTCTACGTCTCAGATCCAAATTCGCGACACGCCCCTCTTCATCGCGTTCGCCGCACTGGCCGTTGGCATCGTGTGGTGGTTCGGATTTCGCGCCGGCTCAGTCGGTGGGCGTGCGCAATAGGCGGGCGCACCACGCAGCGAGTAGGTGAGCGGAACTGGCGCTACGGTGTGCACACCTCGCGACTGCGCCGGCGAGGCCGCATCGTGTAAACCGGGGCGATGCTGCTCTGCCGGCGCTCGACTTTCAAGCCGGCCGCTGAGATGAGCATGGCCGAACATGGTTAACAAAGGGTTGCCTCCGCCAAGTGACGATCCTCGGGGGCCTTATCAGCGCAACGACGGTCGCCGCGTAGCGCTTCTCCGAAATCGTGCCGGCGTGTGCGACGACCCACGCCCCGGTCCGCAAGCAACCCCGTCACTCATCGGTAAGGACAGCGGCGGGGATAGAGGCTGCGGCCACGGGCAGCACTGTCATAGCCTTGAGCTGACAGTTGCTTGACTCGCTTTCACCGCCCCGAGCCACGCACCAGCATCTTGAGACGCTGGTCGATGTCGTCGATGCGGGCCGCGATGCCGCGGCGGATGCACTTGCCGAGGCTGTCGCCGGCATAGAAGCCGAGTTTCGCCTCCTGCTCGCGGCAGGCGGAGGTCGGTGTCCAGGTTAAGTATCCGGCGGCAGCGATGGCGATGGCGATAAGCTCTATCACCAGCCAGCCGCCCCAACCGAGCCGGAAGCTCTCGCGCTTGCCCATTCCGTGCCGGCGCGGACGTAGGAACGCCAGCGTGTCGCGGGTCTCCGAGCGGATCAAATGGTTCGGGCTCTGCGCAGGCGCAGCGATCCGGTTCAGACGAGCGCGAGCACGCTCCGCGTCGGAGGGGAGGGGGTGCGCACCTGGATCGTTGGACATGGTGTGCATGATCGACTCGCACAGTAGGGATGGGCAGCTGCTCGGTGTCGCTTCGTTGCGGCAGGGAGCGTAGTCAGGCCACCGCACGTGCATGGCACCCGATGACTACGTGAAGGATAGGATTACAACTTAAAGATACTCCTAACGTGATACGGTTCAGCGCTCGACGCTTGATGCTGGGCTAAGCAGCAGCATCATCTAGGCGCACCCGGCTTGCACACCCGACCGCGGCGCGGCTGGTAGTGGACTGGGATAAGGCAGCGGACGATTTTCATCACGCTTCCACGTTGTAACGTGGTAGCGCGATCCCGTTGCCATTTCCCGCGTGGTCATCTAACGTCCGATAAGAAGAGATTATCGGACATCAGAACTCAGCATGCCGTCCCCCCTGCCTCGCCTTCCCTTCTCGCACGCCGGGCAGGACTTTATCGTCAAGGCGCGACCGACGGCGGATGGGGTCGAGGTTCGTGGCTTTTGGCATGCCCGCTCAAGGGGGCAGACGCGGTTTTTCGTCGTCGTGCCGACCGAGGCCATACAGAAAGCCCGACGCCCTGACTGGGCCGATCCCGTGCAAGCTGCCTTGAAGCTCGTGCGCAACCTGATTGTTTCGGCGATCGATGAAGGCGAGCCGCTGGGCGAGGAGACTCAGCCTTGAGAACAGACGTAAGCCTCGTCCCGCCGAATAGCCTTGAAGCCTTCGCCGACCGAGCGCGCGAGTATGCGGGTCAGGCGCGGGCTAAAAACACACGTCGTGCATACGCCTCCGACGCAAGAGCGTTCGCGACATGGTGCGCTACTCGCGACGAGTCTGCTCTACCAGCTAGTGCTGCCGCAGTGCTTGCGTATCTCATCGACCACGCTGCCACGTTGAAAGTTACCACGTTACAACGTCGCCTTGCTGCGATCCGAGAGCAGCACGCCGCAGCGGGCTTCGTTCTTGATACGACTTCGGCAGCGTTCCGAGATGCGTGGCGCGGGATCAAGCGGACGCATGGCCAGCCGGCTGGAAAGAAGCGCCCGCTGATGACGGTGGATCTCCGCCGCGCCGTGGCGACGCTAGCCGATACCCTGGCGGGCAGACGCGATCGGGCGCTGATCCTGGTCGGTTTCGCAGCGGCCTTTCGGCGGTCCGAACTTGCTGCGCTCGAGGTTTCGCGCCGCGATGGTGCTGCCTGGATCCAGGAGCAGCCCGACGGCCTCGTGATCCATCTTGGGCGCAGCAAGACGGATCAGCAGAGTGAGGGCGCCGAGATTGGCGTGCCCTACGGATCGAATTTGGAGACCTGCCCGGTGCGGAGCTATCGCGCGTGGATTAATTCCGCTGGATTGTGGGAGGGACCGGCGTTCCGACCGATCGACCGACATGGGAAGCTCGGAGCGGCTGCTGTCACCGACCGGGCCGTGGCCCGGATTGTCCAACGGACCGTCGAAGGAGCCGCGCTGGTTGAAGGACACTCACCAGAGGAAGCCAGACGGATAGCGTCGGCCTTTGCCGGCCATTCGCTTCGATCCGGGCTCGCCACTTCAGCGGCTGCCAATGACGCGCCAGGCCACTCGATCCAGCGGCAGCTTCGGCATAAGCGGTTCGACACGACCAGCGGCTACATCCGATCTGGGCAAATCTTCAAGCAGAACCCGGCAGGGATGGCGGGCCTGTGATGCACGTCCTGGCTCTTACGACGCAGAAGGGCGGTAGCGGCAAGAGCACGCTCGCCGCTAGCCTCGCTGCCGCCGCGATGCAGGACGGCGAGACGGTTGCGGTGCTCGACACCGATCAGCAGGCCTCGCTTGCCGGCTGGGGACGACGGCGCGAAGCGGATGGATTGGACGTGCAGAGGGTCGAACCCTCAGCCTTCGCGGGCACGCTCAAGCGGATGCGCAGTGACGGACGGATCTCACTGGCGATTGTGGACACGCCAGGGCGGTACGGCCCCGATGTCGCCCTCGTGCTTCGGGAGGCCAGCCTCTGCCTCCTGCCAGTGAAGCCGTCGATCCTCGATGTGGAGGCGGCCCGGCCGACCGTGGAACAGATCCGACTCCTTGGTAGGCCATTCGCCTTCGTACTGAACCAGTGCAACGCGACAACACAGGCTCGGACCCTCGACGCGGCAACAGCCCTTGTGAGTTCCGGGGCCTTGGCGCCGTCGATGGTTGCGACCCGCTCTGATTTTCTCGACTCGATGACGATGGGGCAGGGGGTCACGGAGATCGCCCCAAAGGGGAAAGCCGCAACCGAAATTCGCCTGCTTTGGCAATGGGTGAAGGCGCAGCTTGCAGGAACGAACGCATGAGCAAAAAGCCGCGGCCGTCCATCAACGACCAACTCGCCCGGATCGCTTCTCAGTCGCCCTCTAACGTTACCACGTCATCACGTGACAGCGTTCTAACGTTGGAACATGAAAGCGTGGAAACGAGGAACGTTTCACGTGACAACGTGGCGTCTATCGAACCGGTTGGTCCGGACGGCTACAAGCGACGGGTCCGGTACGAGAAGCCGCACGCTTCCCTGTACGCGCACCCAAAGGTCTTCAAGGCGCTTCGAGAGATCGCGGTCGCTCAGGATTGCAAGCCGCACGATCTATATCTCGAAGGGCTCAGGCTCGTGCTGAAGGCGCACGGGCGAGATTTCGATGCACTGAACCGAGGTGAGTAGCGAGGTGTCACGCGACCACGTGGCAATGTGATCACGTCAGCGTTCGAGAGCGGTGCACACCTCGCTCGCATCATGGATCAGTCGGGCCACCGCGACCCGAGGACGGTCGTTGGCTACATCCACCGAGCAAATGCGTTCAAGGGGCACTCGGGGACCGGATTTTTGTGATTTTCACCAACATAGCGGAGCCTACTGAAGCTGTCCGGCGATTTGAATCGTAGTGTTGCAATACGGGTATTGCTTGTTGGTCCACGACCGTCCAAGCCCCTGATTTAGAGGGGACTACCATGTACCGAAACATCACTGCTGTTCTTATCGTCTCGATCAGTTTGGCCGCCTGCCAAACTGCTACGCCGGACCCGCAGCAGACAGCTGTGTTCCAAGAAGACATCGCGCGCCTCCGAGCCGATCGTGACGCAAGGCGCATCTCGTATACGGAGTGGGCGGAGCGCACGGGGGCTGCGGTGCGGGCGAACGTGACGCTCAGCCCTGATCAGGAAGCCGCGATCACCTACCGGACGCAGTTGGCCCGACGTGTGGATGCCGGTGCGATGACGCCGCGCCAGTTCGAACGCGAGAGCGCTCGTACCTTGGAGCGCGTGAGGGCGAGCAAGCAGGGCGCCTGAGGTCGTACAGACCCTGCACGGGGCGTCATCGTTCAATTCATGGCGTCGCTTGATACCGTCTGCAGGCTAGCTGCAGACTTGACGATGGAGAGCACACTGCGGCGCGTCACCTTGTCAGAGATGGTGGCGAAGGTCCGAACCAGTTCCATCACATCCGGGTCCTGCAGCAGGTGCTGGATCGACGCGCGGCCGTCGACGGCCTCAGCCGGATCGTCGAAGAAGGTCGAGACCTGCACGCCGAGGAAGTCGGCGATCGCCTGGAGGCGGGCAGCGCCAACGCGGTTGCGGCCCTTCTCGTACTTCTGGACCTGCTGGAACGTGACCCCGAGGGCCTGAGCGAGCGCGCTCTGGCTCAGTCGCTGAGCCGTCCGATACGCCGCGATACGGCTGCCGATCGAGCGGTCGCCATCGGTGGTGAGCTTCGGCGCATGGGTGAGGGTCATCTCGGCAGTCGCTTTCAGGTTGGAGGAAGCCGAGCCGGCGTCGCTGCCATCCCGAACACAACCTAATACGCATTGTGCGCGATTGAGTTTCAAGGGACAGATCAATTCTGGGTTGCAAAAACCGCATAACTTTTTTGTGTACGATCCTTGCTCATTCGAACCGAACCCGTGCTCACTCTCTCATTGCGCATAGCCCGCACGGGTTGTGGGGTGGCTACAGCCTGAAGCTGCATTGCAAATATTGTCCTGCCCGAGGATTGCATTCGTTGAGAGCCTAGGCTGTGATGTGCGACGTAATTTTTCATAGAGGCAGTTCATGCCAGCATCGTTGCAATCTGTCCTCGATGCGTCGGGCTATCTCGATACCTGGGAAACAGACCTCAGTACGCAGATCGTCGAGCTGACAGGTGCGCTCCCCCGGGTGCTTGCCGTCGATGAGACGCAAGGTGCATCGGGAGTACCCGTCTCATCGCTTCTGAAAGGCGTCCATCTGGCAGATCGCGAGCGTATCGCTCAGCTCATGCACAAGGCTCACAACACCGCAGGGCGGTTTGAAGCCGAGTTTCGAACCTGCGACCGAGAGGGCGGTGTTCACTGGATCGCCGCACGTGGCCGTGTCGAGACTGATCTAACTGGCCGCGGCTTGCGCTGCATCGGGCTGATGACGGACTTGACGGAGGCGCGCCGAGATGGCGAGGCGGCAACCGATCATACGATGCAAACGATCGACCGGGTCGTCGATGCGCTCATGGCGCTTCGATCTCTGACCAAGGAGCTAGGCTCGCCGATCCTGCCGACCTTGATCAACGTCATGCTGCTCGAACTCGGAACGATCCTGGCCAAAAGCATGGGATCGAGCGACATCGACCGCGTGCACTGACGAGAGTTTGATCAAGCCGTCCGCTGTCTCACGGCGGTTCAACCGTGACACGATCAAGTCCGCCTCGAACATGAAGGTGCCGCAGTGTACCGGAACGGGGCGCTGAACGGCTTCAGGCCGTCTCGGCGACCTTCTTCCGTCCACGCGCCTTCGGGGCTGCCTGAGGGGCGTCTGTTGCTTCCGGGGCGATCTTACGGCGCTGCTGACCGAGACCAAGCGCATGAGCGAGTGCTGAGCGCTGGGCGGAGTAGTTGGCCGTCGTCATCGGGTAATCGGACGCCAAGCCGTACTTCGCGCGGTAGCCCTCAGGGGTAAGCCCGCGCAGCGTCAGGTGGCGCTTCAGCGTCTTGTAGGACTTGCCGTCCTCAAAGCTGATCAGCGCGTCAGGCGTGACCGACTTCCGGATCTGGGCAGTGGTCGGCTTCTCCGGGCCAGCGGGCTCGGCTGCGGCTTCATTGCCAAGACCAGCCAAGGCGGCATGCACGCTGTAATTACCCACCCCCTTGCGCGGGTTGGATTTCACTGATTCCTTCGTGGGATGGGCCGAAGCGATCTTGAGCGGCTGAGCCGCGAGGAATTGATTGATCTGGTGCTGCGGCTGCAGCGCCCGGAGAAGACCTCGCGCACCTCGTCGAAGCCGCCTGCGACGGATCGCAAGGAGCGGCGCGAGCAATCCAAGCCCGGCGGGGCCAAGCCCGGCCATGAAGGCCATAGCCGGGTGCTAAGCGATGATCCCGATGCGGTCGTCGAGCATCGTCCCGATCGCTGCTCGTGCTGTGGCGGCGACCTGCACGCGGCGCTGCCGGCCGAGGTCGTCAGCCTCTCTGAACGGATCGAGTTGCCGGAGGTGGCGCCGGTCGTCACCCAGCACCAGCGCCTTGCCGTACATTGTCCATCCTGCGGGACGCGGGTGGTCGCACCAGTGCCGGAGGCGGCGCGCGGCACGCCATTCGGGCCACGGCTGCATGCGGTGGCGACGTATCTGAAGACCTTCCAGGCCCTCTCCTACGAGCGGCTCCAAGCGGCGTTGTCCGATCTGTTTGGACTGTCGCTGAGCCAGGGCGGGCTGATGAACCTGCTCCGCCGTGCGCAGGGCCGCTTCCGTCCCGGCCGCGAGGAGGCCGTCTCGGCCCTGCGCCGGGCCGCGGTGGTCGCCTCGGACGAGACCGGCGTACGCATCGAAGGCAGCAACGCCTACTACTGGGTTTTCCACTCGGCCGACGCTGTGGTGCACACGGCTTCCCCAACGCGCGGTGCCGTCGTGGTGCGGGAGATGATGGACGGGCATCGGCCGGCGGTGTGGATCTCGGACCGCTACACCGCCCAGCAGGGCCATGCGGCCGCGCACCAGACCTGCCTTGCCCATCTCGCCCGCGACGTCGCCTACGCCGTCGAGGCCAGCGATGATCCGGTCCCCTGGCGCCTGCAGCTCTGGCTGCGATCCGTGTTCGCCCTGGCCGAGCACGTCACAGACTTCGCGACCTCGACGCTGGCCACCAAACGCCGAAGTCTGGATCGGCAGCTTGGCGCCATCCTCGCTACGCCGAGCGGCTGCGACCTGACCCGCGATCTTCAAGCCAAGATCGGCCGGGCGCGCGATCAGCTCCTGGTCTTCCTCGCCCATCCCGGCCACGTCCAACCCACCAACAACGGCTCCGAGCGCCTGCTGCGCCCGGCCGTCGTCCAGCGGAAGATGACCAACGGCTATCGCGCGATGTGGGCCGCTGCGGGCGAAGCCGACATCCGAACCGTCGTCGATACCGCGCGCCTCACAGGCAGCAGACCCTTCGGCACCATCCTCAAGACCGTCGGCGCCTGAGCCCAACAATCACAGGGGTGGGTAATTACTCCGGGATTGATCGGCACTGTTCAAGCAGCCCTCAACGGCATCGCAAGCGGGACAGCCGCCGGTGGCGTCAGCGCCCCGGCCGAAGAGGTCGAGAAGCCCACCGCGGCACAGATCCGCAAGTCCATTCGGCCCGACGGGTTGGTCTCCTTCATCGACGGCAAGCCCTACAAGACGCTGAAGCGCCACCTGACGAAGCACGGCCTCAACCCGCACAGCTACCGCGCGAAGTTCGGCCTGCCGGCTGACTACCCGACGACGGCAGCCTCGTACTCGGGGGCCCGCTCCGCCCTCGCGAAGAACATCGGCCTCGGCCGGCCGGGCCGTATGGCCGCCTGAGCAGGCCTTAGAAGCCCGCCGCGATCTGCCGGCGGGCTTCGGCGTTCAGCACACACCGAACCGCATGTGGCTGGTGACGATCAACCCATCGCCTCCGCTGGCGGCCGCACCTCGTACCGGTCGAGAAAAGCAGCGAGATACCTGCTGGTTGCCGGATATGACCATTGCTCGCCCCACTTCGCGGTATGACCATGCCGAACCTTCACCCATCCGTAGAAGGGATCGTGGGGGACGAGAAACCATGCTCGGACAGCCCCAGAGCTGTAGGGCATGGATGGGAACAGCATCAGCAGTTCACGGCCACCGTATCGGCGCCAATCGACCAGGGGACGGCTCTTGAGCTGAACGCCTGACAGCACGCCGCCCGGGGTACGGATCACCAGGTCCTCACCCTCGATATCCGCCTCCGGCCGGTATACGCGATAGCCGCAACGGATCAGGACGGCTGTCGCTTCGGCGCGGTTGGCTGCCTCCGTATGCGCCTGGTGGAAGCGAGCCGCTGTAGCTGGTTCGTCGTTCAAGGCATGTCTCCCGCGCGCTCAGGCATCTTACATCCGCACGGCTACCTTCAACGGCGCCTGAGGGCCTACAGGGGCCCGCCGCGGTCCAGTGGCCGGTCCTTGTGCTTCAACCGGCGCCGTACCTGCCCTTGCCGTTCCCAGGGCCAGCGGGACGGTACGGTCATTCAACCAGCACACCGTCGCCATGCAGGTTGAAGCCCTGCAGGTCGTCCTCGATGAGGTTCGCCAGGACTGCGAACGTTAGCACGAGGCTGCCACACACGTGCCGGAGCCGGCGCCGTATCGCCCGTGGTGGCGACGCCTCGCCGGCTGATGTAGACCCCGCGCCCCGGCATCGGGCGGGGCAGGGGACGGCATGGACCAGCGCACCGCCGACATCCTCGCCGTGGTCGTGGAGAACCGCGAGCTGCGCGCCCAGCTCGCCGAGGTGCAGGACCAGTGCGTCGAGCTGGCGGTGGACGCGGGCGAGCTACACGCCGAGATCGAGGCGTTGCGGGGCCGCCTGGCCCGGGCCGAGCGGGCGCGCGACGCCTGGCGCGCGGAGGCCAAACGGGGCCGGCGCACAGGCTGAACCTATTTCCACCTCGCCTTAGGACAATGGGAGGCCGAGCTTCTGAAGCTCCTGTTTGGCATAGGCCTTCCCGAGTTCCAGGATGAAGCCGAAGCCCGCGCCGCCCACCTTCGAGGCCCCTTCCTTCGTCGTTCGCCACATCTCAGGATCACGAATAGTATCTACGAAGTCGTGACCCTTCCACGTCAACCCTACCACCTCGACAGGGGCGTATATTCTGCCACTATCTTTCAAAAATGAATCTTCCATAACGTTTATTAGGTTAGCTTCGACCATTATTATTAAATGATGCCTAAGCTTTCTGATTTCTTCCATTTCATGGTCGTCTTCAGCTGTCAGAAAATCAATGACGAAGGTAGTTTCGCCTTCCTCGATTTGCAGTAAGAGCTTCCTGACGAAGTCCATGTCACGCTTCATCGCTTCACTCCGATGTGGTGCCGTATCACTATCCATTGTGGATAGTGATCGTCGGGTCGTTCCAGATTTGGAAAGGCTCACTTGCGATATCGCAAGTGACCGGGGCCAGCGCACCGGCCGAAATCGTGGTGAATGGACTGCACCAACGTCCCCGCACCCCCTTGGCCCCAATCGGCCGGCGGGGTAGCTCAGACAGGCGCGACGCAGATGCAGGCCCCGGCCTCGCTCACGTCGCGCGACCCCGCTGTCCGGGCAGCTTTGGCGAGTGCGCGGGCACCAGGCGGGTGAAGGGCAGGGGTCGCCTTCGGGCGCCCCTGCCTGCCCCCTACTTCCTCGGCTTTAGATTGATCTTGACCGGCTCGCCCTTGGCGATTGGGGCAGTTTGATCGGTCTGCCAAGCGTGCACCTCACGCTCCTGGTCCTCGTGCACGAGGCGTGTGCCCATGAGGCTCTGAGAGCCTTCTGGTAGGTCCCACGGCGCCTTCACTTCGATCCAGTTGCCGGTGCCCGGGCGCACGCTGATAATTTCCGGCTTCCATAGCTCTTGCATGTCCGAACCGCCTCTCTGAAGCACAGCAAGCCGAGGAAGTAGGACACAACCTGATTGAGTTGAGGGCTTCCACCGGCTCGCCGCTACCCAATGTGGCTGGCGACGATCAACTCGCCCTCGGCGCACCCTGGACCCTCACCCGTGCGCCAGCGGAGCCGCCCCTACGTCTAGTGCGTCACGCAACCTCCCACACGGCAGGTTTGCGGATCACAGGTTTTGTGACGACATTTCCGACAGGAAACGTATTGGTCCGATCCAGCGCGCGGGCCGTCACGCGATCGGACGTTTGGATGACATGCCGGCAGTCACGTCTAACAGCTTGATGCTGTCCGCTCTCGACCCATAGCGGACCTGCATTTACGCGCAGCGCGTCCCTTTCGCTTGAAGTCGTTTATGCGACGCCAAGCCGGACGCGATCGGGTCATTCCTGCGAGGACGCTTGGTGCCGAGCAAGTTGCTGACCAACCTGAAACAGCATCAGACGGATGAGGTGCTGCATCTCGGCCGTACCGTGCCTTTTGATCTCTTCATGGAGCGCAAGGTACGCGTCCGCGATCTCCTCAAGTTTGTCTTCTGTCGCCATGATGCCTACCAGTCCGCTCTAGGAATGCTTCGGATAGAGTATTTTTTATATCCGTATCAAATTCTGTTTTATGACGCAAAATTTTCTGGTTCTGCGCAGCTTAACTTGCCGTAGAAGATTGATCTCCTCCGGGCGCGCGCTAAAACATTGCGCGCAATGGGAGTGAAACATGCCGGCTGATAGCCTGCTTGAGCAGAATGAGACCCTTCGCCGTCTCGCCGAGGCCTTGGACATGGAGCCAACGGCCTTTCACGATGACAGCGTGTCCGACCTAAGCCAGACGATGGAGCTGCTGCGCTTGTGGCAGGGGGTCACGGACCAGCAGGACCGGGCGAAGGTGCTGGCGATGGTGAAGGCGATTACGCATACGTTTGCCTCGCGCGCTTGAGGCCGACGCCCGATCGCGTTCCATAAAATCTGAGGCACGACCGGGGGCCATTCGCATAGCTCCAGTGTGGTGTCTGCTTCCCACCCCTCTCGGACCTTAGGTCCGCACCGGCTGTCGTCAGGTAAACAACCGTTTTGCAAGCGCATATGGCCGTATGCAGCAATGTCCGAGAAGGGTGGAGTCTGCTCGTCCGCACCAAGCCGCATTTGTTTCGAAGCAGACGACATGGCTCCGACATCGGCATGGGTGAGCATCTTGTGAGAAGGCTTACTTTTCCGATGGTTCTGTCCCGGTGACGAGTCGCACCGCGCAAGGGTGTAGAATCCTCGGGAGGTACCATCACCCAACTGAACACGGATGCTGAAGTTGTTCGAGCGAGCTGGTTCCCCAACCACACGATAGAGGTCCTTCTACGCCTTGAGCCCGAGTTTGCGTTACGTCCCCGCGGAGACCCGCGGCACTCAAAGTGCTGATTGCTTGCTCTACAAGCTTGGCAGTGAATGTGGTATCATTACAACAAGTAGTCAATCAACGTAAATTTGGTTAAAAATTCTGCATTCTGTGAATATTTTGCTCTTGATTTCCCAACCGATATGCTCGAGCAAGATTAAGAAACAAGGAAGATGCCAATATAAGCAGAGTGTGGAGGTATGCTTGATAGAATTGACGAAATGCTGTTTAGCGGATCCACCATAGATTGACTGTCATTCCATCGTTCGCCCTGCCAAAAGCGATCTTCTCTTCGAATAAATTCGGCTAACCCAACAAAGATTGATCCGTGAGGAACAGCGATGTTTGAGCATATAGGAGGTGAATTTTTAGGTGGCGTTACCAGTGATTTTACCAATGAGGATGGGATCGATATCATCAAAAGATGGGATCGTTATCATGCTTGGTTAGGTGGTCGTTTAAGTCATAATATCGATCCTTATTCAAAATTTACTTCTGGTTCTATTGCTACAGAGTGCTCCTCAGGAACGCGAGATGGACGCTCCTCGAACGGAGTAAATTTCGGCTCTCAAGAGTACCTGAACCTAGCTAGTCATCCGAAGGTACACGAAGCCGCAAAGCGAGCTATCGATGCCTATGGCGTTCACAGCGCAGGATCCGCTGCGCTCATGGGCAATACCAAGCTTTCGCGTGAGCTCGAAGATCGCCTCGCAGGTTTTCTCGGTTACCGCGATTGTACAGTTTTCCCAACAGGCTGGGGGGCTGGTTATGGTGCGATCAAAACGTTGGTTCGTCCCGATGATCATATCGTAATTGACGTTTTTGCGCATGCCTGTCTGCAGGAAGCCGCTAAGAACGCAACCTCGAATATTCACCCATTTCCACACCTTTCCAATGAAGGCGTTCGACGCCGCTTACAGCGCATCCGCCGTGATAATCCCAACGCAGGCATCTTAGTCGTCACGGAAACACTTTTTTCAATGGACAGTGATGTACCCAATATATCCGGCCTGCAGGCGATATGTCGTGAGCATAATGCCACCTTATTTGTAGACGTGGCGCATGACCTAGGTGCAATCGGTCCAACCGGGCGAGGTTTCCTTGAAATGCAGGACATGTTGGGTCAACCCGACATCCTCATGGGCTCGTTTTCAAAGACGTTCGCGTCAAATGGCGGGTTTGTTGCGTGCAATAATCCAAGCCTTAAATTAGCACTCCGCTACAATTGTGGGCCACTGACGTTCACGAACGCGATGTCGCCGGTACAGTGTGCCATTGTTTTGAAATGCATTGATATAATCGAGAGCGATGAGGGCGCAGAGCGCCGGTCGCTCCTGATGGATAACTCCACTTACATGCGGAGCCAGCTCAAAGAAGTAGGTTTTAAAGTCCTTGGGCAGCCTAGCGCTGTCATCCCGGTTATTCTAGGCGGCAACGGACTTTCTCGGTTAATGACCCGTTATACGTTCGAAGCGGGTGGGATTATGAACCTTGTTGAATATCCGGCAGTGTCAAAAAACACTTGCCGCTGGCGCCTGCAAGTCATGGCTTTGCACAAAAGAGAGCATGTAGACCACTTTATCCAACTTGCTGTTGGGGCTCGCTCGAAAGCAGAAGCTCATTTGGCCACATTGGATAGTAGCCTGTCGCGAAATGCACAAGCGGCATAATAAATAGCGGGGCCCTGGGCATTCACGCTAAGTGGAATGAGATAAGCTTAGAGACGAGATCACTCGCAGGCGGTGCTCTATGCTAAAACCGAAGCCTGAACAGAGCCGTCTCTAGGTTAGACGAACCGTCACTAATGTAAAATCAACCTCGAATAGGTGGCCCTTCGCGCATAGGATCCACTCTTCGGTGAAGCCGTTGCGCAGCCACAGCATGTCCTCCAAGCTTTGAGTGGGGCCTTGAGCTGCGCATTTTGGATGCCAGGAAAACGACGGTTTTCCTGGCATACTAAGCTGTTTGTAGAACGCCGGCTTTGGGCGCTTCCCATTGAGAATGTTGCACCTGCCCAGTTAGGGCGTGTCATCGCTTGAGCCAATCGAGGGCGGCTGCGAGGGAGAGGACGCCCATGAAGCTGACGGCAGTCTTCTCGTAGCGGGTGGCGATGGCGCGCCACTCTTTGAGCCTGGCCCAGAGGCGC
>NZ_VRUW01000095.1:0-16735 GCF_008039475.1 Methylobacterium sp. WL12
TGGTTGCGGGGGAGCCTCGGGGCCGCCCTGCGCCGGCAGGCCGTGCCCCGGCCCGTCGCCCCGGCCCTCGCCGGCGCCGAGCCGCGGCCCCGCCGCCGGCGGGGTGTCCTCACCTTCGAGTTCGATGCGCTCCATGCCCGCCACGCGTCCCATTCCGTCCACGACCGCGCCGGCCTCCCACGCCGACGGGCGCCCTGTCGAGAGGTGCGGCGCCGAAACCTGGCAGCGCGACGGCCGTCGCAAGGCCGGCGCGCTGCTCGGGCGGCGGCTGGCGCTCGCCCTGCCCTCGCTCGGGGTCGGCGCCGTGATCGCGTGGCTCGCCGCACTCGCCGAGCCGGTGCGCGCCGACCCGACCGAGGCCTGGCTCGGGGGAACGGTACTGGTCCTGTTCGCGGTGGTCATGACCTGGCAGGCGTTCGTGGCGTGGCAGTACCTCTACGGCCTCGTCGCGTCCGGCTTCGGCGCGCGGGCGAAATCCGCCCTGGAGCGCCGTTCGGAGACGGTGCCGGCCCGCGCCTCGGGCCTGTCGCGCACGGCCGCGGTGGTGGCGATCCACGCCGAGGACCCGGTGGCGGTGTTTTCGGCGCTCCGGGTGATGGCGCGCTCGCTCGCCCGCGACGCCGTCGATGGCGGCGACATCGACCTGTTCGTCCTCTCCGACACCCGCGACGGCGCGATCGCCGCGGTGGAGGAGCACGAGTTCGCCCGCATCCAGGCTTGGCGCGAGACCGCCGGCCCCGGCATCCCCGAGATCCGCTATCGCCGCCGCACCGAGAACGTCGGGCGCAAGGCCGGCAACATCGCCGAGTTCACCCGCACCTACGGCCCCGAATACGATTTCATGATCGTGCTCGACGCCGACAGCCTGATGAGCGGCGCCACGATGCGCCGCCTCGCCCGGCTGATGGAGGAGAGCCCGGCCACCGGCCTGATCCAGACCGTCTCCTACGCCGCCGGCCGCGACACGTTGTTCGCCCGCATCCAGCAATTCGCCGTGCGGCTCTACGCGCCGCTGGCTTTGCGCTGCCTCGAGACCTGGCAGGGGCCGGAGGGCAGCTACTGGGGCCACAACGCGATCCTGCGGATCGCGGCCTTCGCCGACCACGCCCAGCTCCCTGTCCTGCCGGGGCGCGCGCCGCTCGGCGGCGAGATCCTGTGCCACGACATCGTCGAGGGCGGCATGCTGGTGCGCGCCGGGTGGGAGGTCCGCCTGCTGCCGGAGATGGGCGGCACCTGGGAGGAGATGCCGACGAACCTCGTCGACCTGCTCGGGCGGGAGCGCCGCTGGTGCCAGGGCAACATGCAGCACCTGCGCGTCCTGCCCTGGCCCGGCCTCAAGGCGGCGAGCCGCTGGCACCTCGCGGTCGGCATCGTCTCCTACGCGATGCTGCCGCTCTGGATCGCCTACCTCGTCGCCGGCACGTGGCTCGCCGCGCGCACGGGCGAGCTCGGCCTGCTCGGCTACGGGCTGACCGGCGCCGGCGCCGCCGCGCACGCGCTGGCCGCCCTCACCGTCACGGTGCTGGCGCTGCCGAAGCTCCTGAGCCTCGGCCACGCGCTCGCCGACAAAGGGCGCCGCGACGCCTTCGGCGGCACCCGCGCGCTGCTCGCGAGCGCGGCGCTCGAACAGGCGATCTGGGTGCTGCTCTGGCCGGTGATGACGCTGTTCACCGCCGGCGCCGTGATCTCGACCTTCTTCGGCCGGGTGGTGCGCTGGGACGCCCAGGCCCGCGACGACCGCAAGGTGAGCTGGGCCGAGGCCTGCCGCCTCCAGGCCGACGCCCTCGTGGTCGGCGCGCTGGCCGGCCTCGCGCTGGCCCTCGTCGGCGACCCGTGGCTCGCCCTGTGGCTGTCGCCGGTGGTGATCGCCCTGCTGACCAGCCCGGCCCAGAGCGTGCTGACGAGCCGCGCCGACCTCGGCCGGGCGGCCCGCGCCCGCGGCCTGTTCCTCACGATCGACGACACAGCCCAGGCCCCGGAGCTCGCCGACCTCGCCGGCACCCGCGCACCATCGCCTCCGAAGCGGCCCGCCCCGCGCGAGCCGGTCCGGGTCGCGGCCGCCGACGCGGCGTGAGCCCCGCTCCGGCTCGTCGATGAAACGCCCCGGGCGCCCTCTCGCGGCGCTCAGGCCGACGGTTCGTGGATCGGGCAACCGTTGAAGCGCTCGCGGAACTCGGCCGAGTGCTTGTAGGGCGCGTTGCGCGCCCGGTTGATGTTGCCGAGCGGACGGTGCGCGGCGAGCCCGGTCCAGACGCTGAAGCGCATCTGCTCGTCCACCGCCTGGACCCGGCCCGGCTCCCAGCTGTCCTGCGGGCGGACGGTGATCAGCCCGACCCGCTGGAACGGCGCCTCCGCCTCGTCCCATTCGACCGTCGGGTCCTCGACCGGCTGGCGCTCGCGATCGCGGCAGAGCTGCACCCTGAACTCCCACACCCCCTCGATGCCCTGCATCTCGGCGCTGACGGTCTCGCGGATCGCATTCGGCCGGCCGGAGGCGTCGATCTCGGTGCCGGTGAGCGCGGTCAACGCCGGGGCGACGGGGTCGATCGAGAACTTGGCGACATGGTCGCCGTACCGGAACGGGGTGACGCTGTAATAGGTCTCGCCGAGCGGGTCGACGTTCGGCGCGCCACCGAGGGCGCCCACGGTGGTGCTGTCGATGCCGACCGCGTGCAGCGCCTTGTTCACCCCGCGCAGCACGGTGGAGGCGGCGACCTTCAGGCCTTCGGCCCGGTCGGTGGTGCCCGCGAGCAGCTTGAGGCTGCCCAAGAACTTCTCGGCGTTCGGCGCCTGGAACACCTTGCCGTTGACGAAGATGAAGTTCTGCGTCGTCCCCTCGGCGCCGGGCAGGCGCTCGCCGGGCACGTCGAGCACCTTCAGGGCGAGACCGCGCGGCAGCGACACGGCGTCGGGCAGGATGTCGCCGGCGTTGGTCGAGAGCCGCATGTAGACCGGGTGCGTGCCGGGCGTGGCGAACAGGCCCTGCGCCAGCTCCGGGGCCAGGTTCGCGTCGATCGTCAGCACGCCTTCGAGGATGCCGTGCGACTTGGCGTGGACGGAGCGCACCGCGTGTCCCGAATCGTCGGCGACCCGCGTCAGGATGGTGTCGAAGGTCTGGTTCAGCCGCTCGATGGTCTGTCCCTCGTCGGGCGTCACCTGCTCGAGGTCGGGGCTGTAGCGGACGGGCATCGCGACCATGGGGGCCTCCGGATTTCGCTCGTGCGCAACGGATCTCCGGTGCATCCGTTCCCCGTCGCGAGCCCGCGCAGCGTCATCACAAGCCCGCGCAGCGTCATCCCGCCGAGCGGGAGGCCGTCACGACCCGCCGCATCAGCCGCGGGCGCCAGACGCCGAGGACGACGTTGGCGGTGGCGACGAACAGCAGCAGCCACAGGGTGTTGCGCTCCGGCCCGAGGGATTGGGCGAGCAGGCCGGGATCGAGGCGGCCGGCCAGCGCCTCGGCGCTCAACTCGGCCTCCTGCCGCATCGGCCCCTGCACGTAGACGAGCCCGCCCTCGAACATCAGCACGCCGGTGGCGAGCTTGGCCCAGGCCCAGACCGCCCGGTGAAAGGCGCGCTGCGCCAGGGCCAGCAGGCCGGACAGCAGGGTGAGCGCGAGCGAGGGCAGGAAGATCCAGGTGGCGACCGCACCCATCGCCCCGCGCATCAGCGCGTATCCGGCCCGGTCGGCGGTGGGCGGTACGAACACGAACAGCACCAGCAGGCAGGCCGCCGCCCCCATCAGGCCGATCGCGCCCATCGTGTGCAGGAACTTCAGGAGGCGTCGCACGGCGTTCCAACCCCCATTTGCCCGGGCCTCCGTCTCCCGCGGGCCGCGGCCAAGATAGGGTACGCCCGACGGGCGGGATAGCGCACGCGACACGCCGTCCCGGCCACCCGCACGCAGGCAACGGACGGCGCGCTCGCGGGTTGGCCCGGCATGACGAGCATCGCCATCATGATCGGGACGCCCGCGGGCTCGAAGCTCCTGGCGGCGGCGACCGAGCGGCAGGCCGCCCTCTCGGCCGAGCGGATCATCCTGCGCTGCCCGCGCGCCGCCCTGCCGGTGCCGCTCTGGGTCCAATGCGCCGACCCGGCGATCACCGCCCGGCTCAGCGCCTATCTCGGCGACCTTCAGGCCGAGCTGATCGGCGTCCCCGCAGCCTGAGGCCAGTCGATCCCGTCACGGCCCGTCTCGACCCTCTTGCATGCGCTCGACGCACCGGTATCCGACGAAGCACATCCGCACGTCACGGGTGGCCTCGAAGGCCGGCCGCGCCGTCAGCTCGATGGTGCAGAAGCCGCCGTCGCGGACGATCCGCTCGTAGGTCATCGCGCCGGTGGTCATCACCACGGCGCCGGCGCGGGCGACGAGGGCGGCGGCGTCCGCGCAGGTCAGCGCCCGGGTGTCGGGCCGCGCGCCGCCCGGCGATCCGCTCGGGGCGTAGTCCTGCCCGGTGCCGGGGCCTTCGGCGAGCGCCGGCGTCGCGAGGAGCGCGAGGCCTGCCAGACAGCGTGCGAACGAGGTCATCGAAGCTCCTCATGCCAGGTCCGCCCGTCGCGCTCGATCAGGGCGATGGCGGCGGTGGGGCCCCAGCTGCCGGCGGGGTAGGCGCGCGGCGGTTCCCGGCGGTCGGCCCAGGCCTTGAGCAGGCTGTCGGCCCAGGCCCAGGCGACCTCGACCTCGTCGCGGCGCATGAACAGGGTGGCGTTGCCGCGCACCACGTCCATCAGCAGGCGCTCGTAGGCGTCCGGGTAGCGCTGCTTGAAGGTCTCCTCGAAGGAGATGTCGAGGTTGGTCGGCCGGAGGCGCATGCCGCCGGGGCCGGGATCCTTGGTCATCACCTCGAGCTTCATCCCCTCCTGCGGCTGCAGGCGGATGACGAGGCGGTTCGGCTCGCGCCCGAACGACTCCTCGGGAAAGATCGAGAACGGCGCGGCGCGGAACTGCACCACGATCTCGGAGAGCTTCTGCGGCAGGCGCTTGCCGGTGCGCAGGTAGAACGGCACGCCGGCCCAGCGCCACGACTGAACCTCGACCTTGCAGGCCACGAAGGTCTCGGTGCGGCTGTCGTGCCCGAGCTCGTTGAGGTAGCCCTCCACCGGCTTGCCGTCGACGGCGCCCTGCACGTACTGGCCACGCACCGTCACCTGCTGCACGTCGCCGGCCGTGATCGGTTTCAGGGCGCGCAGCACCTTGAGCTTCTCGTCGCGCACCGAGTTGGCATCGAGGTTGAGCGGGCTCTCCATCGCGGTCAGGCACAGGAGCTGCAGGATGTGGTTCTGCAGCATGTCGCGCAGCGCCCCCGACGTGTCGTAGTAGCCGGCCCGGCCCTCGACGCCGACGGTCTCGGCCACCGTGATCTGGACGTGGTCGATCACGTCCGCCGTCCAAAGCCGGTCGAAGATCGTGTTGGCGAAGCGGAGCGCCAGCAGGTTCTGCACCGTCTCCTTGCCGAGGTAGTGGTCGATCCGGAAGATCTGCTCTTCCGGAAACACCTCGCCGACCGCGTCGTTGATCGCGCGGGCCGACTTGAGGTCCTTGCCGATCGGCTTCTCCAGAACGACGCGGGACTTCTCGCCGACGAGGCCGAACTTGGCGAGGTTCCGGCAGATCGAGCCGTAGAGGTCGGGCGAGGTCGCGAGGTAGAACGGGCGCACCTGGTCGGGCCGCTCGTCGAGCTTGGCCACGAGGTCGGGCCAGCCGTCGTCGCCGGCCCCGTCCACCGCCACGTAGTCGAGGTGGTCGAGGAAGGCGGCGAGCGTCGCCTCGTCGAGGTCGTCGGCCGCCACGAAGCGCTTCAGCGCGTCCCGCGTGCGGGCGCGAAACGCCTCGACCGCAAGTTCCGAGCGCGAGGCGCCGATGATCCGGGAGGTCGGCGGGATCTGGCCGTCCTTGTAGCGGTGGTACAGGGCCGGCAGCAGCTTGCGGGTGGTGAGGTCGCCGGTCGCGCCGAACACGACGTAGTCGAAGGAGGCGACGGGAATGATGGTGGCCAAGGGCTGCTCCCGGTTTGATGCGGCGGCGCGGATGTCCGCCCGCGGACGACTCGCGCGGCCGGCCCGATCCCACCCCGCGGCTTAGGCCTTTGCAATTGCTTCGCCAAGGTTTGGGCGACGGCAGGGCCGGGGGCGTGCGCCGCCGTTAAGCACGTCGCTTAGCGAGATGTTCAAGTCGGGACGGCATTCTCACGCTGCGGCCGGTCATGCGGTCCATCGAAGGCGCCCCGGGAGGTCGGTCCGGCCATGCACCAGGATGACGAGCGGTACGCGCGCGACGCGGATTGGGACGAGCCGCGGCCGCGACGCCGGGGCGTGTTCGGGCGGGCGTTCTCGCTCCTCAAGCTCGCGCTGTTCCTCGCCCCGATGGCGCTGTTCGCCGCGAGCTACCTCGTGACCGATTGCGGGTCGCGCGCCGGCGCCGGCCTCGGCCAGCTGTTCAAGGCCGGCGCCTGCGCCCGCGGCGAGATCCTGAACGGCGCCCTGTCGCTCCCCACCGACCTCGCCGCCCTGCGCCGGGCGATGAACTGATTTCGGTCCGCGGCCGGTTTAGCCACGACACCGAGCCCCCATGCGCCCTCTTCTGAACGAGCCGACCATGTACGCCCACCCCACCGACGGCGCCGCACCGCGCCCGCTCACCGACGCGGAGCGGGCGCGCACCCGCCTGAACCGAATCGTGGCGCCCGCGCAGAACCCGGACAGCCTGACCCGGCCGGAGACCCAGGCCGCGTCGGCCGCGCCGCGCCGGCCCCGGCACGGCGCGGGCAAGCGCGAGGGCTTCCGCCTCGGCTGGGGCAGCTGGCTGGTGATCGAGATCCTCGTCATCGCCATCGCCGCCGCCGCGTTCCTGGCCTGGCCGCCGACCTCCGCCTGCCGCGAGCAGGAGGCGAAGCTCGGCTTCTATGCCGGCGACACCCTCGGCAAATGCATCCGCCGCGGCATCGCCGCCCGCATCGACGACGCCGACCAGCGCCTCAAGATGCTGTTGCGCGGCTCGGGACGGTGACTCAGTCGCGAAACATCCAGCCCCGACGAAACAAGGCGCGCCTCTTGGCAGAGGTGCGCCCTGGAAGTTGGTTCCGGTCTCGTGAAGGAACGGAATTTCGATACGGCGTCGGGCCTGCGCGGACAAGGTCTGGTCGGCGGTATACCAGAGTTGTGGCCGTGTCGTCGGATGGTCACATGGGTTAAGCTTCGCCGCCGGAATCGACCGACCGGTTGCGTCGAGGAGACCACACATGGCGTCCATCGCGGAAGTCGCGGCGACGATGCGCGACGTCGTCACGCCGGGGATGAAGCCGAAGGAGATCCGCGCCGCGATCCGGGAGAAGCACCCGGAGGCAAGCAAGAAGGAGATCGTCCGCGCCGCCTTCTACGCCCTGGCCGAGGCTCCGGCGGGCGCGTTGGCGGACCTGCACGGCTTCGCCCTGTCCGAGCGCGGCGCCGACGAGGAGGCCGACACCCTCGTCCGGGCGCGCAAGCGCAAGCGGAAGAAGCATGCCCCCGCTGCAACCGAGGTCGCGCCGGCGGCCTGATCGCCGGGCGCCGCCCTCACGCCAGCAGGTAGGTCAGCAGCGCGCGCAGCTGCGCCGGCTTGATCGGCTTGTGCATGAGTTCTGCGCCCAGGCGCGCCGCCTCCGCCGCGATCTCGGGGGCGTGGTCCGCGGTGGTGACGATCACCGGCAGCGGCGCGGTACGCCCGGCCCTGAGCGTGACGGCGACGTCGAGGCCGCAGGCGCCGTCGTCGAGGTGGTAGTCGAGGATCAGGATGTCTGGCTCGAGGCCGCCCGCGCGCAGGGCCGCGTTGACGCCGGCCAGGTCGCGGAAGGTGGCGACCTCGGCGTCCCAGGTCTGGAGCAGGCGCGTGAGCGCGTCGGCGGTGGCGGCGTCGTTCTCGACGACGACGACGCGAGCGCCCGAGAGCCGCGTCGCCACCGGCAGCGGGCGCGTCTCGGCCTCCGCCCCGGCCGGCGTGTCGCTCTCCGGCACGGTGAGCGACACCCGCGTGCCGTGACCGGGGCGGGAAGCGAGTGCCAGCGGGTGGTCGAGGGCCAGCGCCATGCGGCGCACGATCGAAAGCCCCAGGCCGAGACCCGGGCCGTCGGCTTCGGCTCCACCGGAATCGCCCGCGGCGGCGCTGCCGCGGTAGAACTCGTCGAACACCAGCGCGTGCTCGTCGGCGGCGATGCCGCAGCCGGAATCCATCACGTCGATCCGCACGGCGCCGGCGCGGCGGCGGGCGACCAGGGCGACGCCGCCGGAGGCGGTGTAGCGGATCGCGTTGGAGAGCAGATTCTGCAGGATGCGCCGCAGCAGCAGGCCGTCGCTCAACACCGCCAGGTCCGGGCTGCGCACCAGCAGGCGCAGGCCCTTGCGCGCGGCGAACGGCGTGAAGCTCGCCGCCAGCCCGGCCAGCAGGTCGGGCAGCGCGACCGGCCGCACCTGCGGGCGGACGATGCCGGCATCGAGCTTGGAGATGTCGAGCAGGGTCTTGATCAGGTCCTCGATGGTCTGCAGCCCGCGCTCGACCTGCGCCCCGATCAGGCTCGCCTCCGGCCCGAGCGGCAGGTCGGCGAGCGCCGAGATCGAGAGCCGGGCGGCGTTCAGCGGCTGCAGCAGGTCGTGGCTCGCGGCGGCGAGGAACCGGGTCTTGGAGCGGTTGGCGGTCTCGGCCTCGTCCTTGGCCGCCGCCAGCGCCTCGTTCGAGCGCTCCAGGCGGTGCATCAGCGCCGTCATCTCCTCGGTGCGGGTGCGGATGCGCCCCTCGAGGGTGATCGCGGTCTGGAACAGGGCGTAGGCGCCGCCGCGCTGGTCGGTGCTGCGCTCGACATGGGCCATCAGCGCGGCGTTGATCCGCTCCAGCTTGGCGATGCGCCGGCGCAGGGACGCCTCGCCCGCCAGCCCGGGCGGGTGCAGGGTCATGGGGTCGCCGGAGGGGCCGGCGGCGCGTCGGCCGGCCTCATCACATCAGCCGGTCGCTTGCCGATGGCGATGCCGGTCAGGGTCTGGTTGAGGTGCATCGCCCGGTACTGCTCGCCGTAGGTCTCGAAGCCGACCATGTCGTAGCGGCGGTAGAGGTCGGCGATGCCCTGGCGCACCTGCCGGCTCTCGGCGTCGAGGCGGCGCAGCACGCACTCGAAGCCGATGATCAGGTCGACGCCGCCGAGCGCCAGATCGAGCCGGGCGAGCTTGGCCCGGGTGGTGGCGACGATGTCGCGCGGCTCGGCGAGCGTCAGCACCACGCCCTCGTCGATCGCGCAGAAGAAGCTGAGGGAGCCGTCGGCGTTGAGCCGCCGGATCGAGCGGCAGAAGTACTCGCCGCCGACCTTCACCGCGAGCGGGTAGGCGGCAAAGCTCATCGGTGTCAGCCGCTCAGGGTCGAGCCCCACCGCCATGGCGTATTCGCGCGCGGCCGGCTCCGCGTTCAGCTCGTAGACGGTGCGGGCCTCGCCGTTCGAGGCGGTCACCACGAACTTGACGTCGGTCGGCTCGAAGTTGTCGCTCTTGAAGATCTGCACCGGGAAGTCGCTCTCGACGAGCAGCAGCACGGCGGCGTTGCGGTGGATCGCGCCGCCATGCAGCAGCACCGCGTCGCGGAAGGTGAGGCCGTCGCCGGCCGAGCCGCCGACGAGGGGGATGCCCTCCAGAGCCCAGGTGATGGCCGAGACCACCGTCTCCTCGGCGTTGGTCATCCCGTCGATCAGCGAGAGCGCGAAGCACCGGGTCGGCTGGGTGTGGGCGGGCCCCTGCGGCTCCAACCGGCGGCGCAGGGCCCGCACCGCGCCCGCGGTGCGCTCGACGTCGAGGTGGTCGATCGCGTCGAGCACCGTCGAGACGATGCGGAAGCCGTCGGCCGGGAACGCGATCGCCACCAGGCCGCGGTCGAGCCCGCCGGCCGGGGCGATCCCGCCCGACATGGTGCAGCCGGCGATCTCGGCCCGCGGAAACGCCTCGGCGAGCCGACGGTTCAGGGTCTCGGGGTCGTAGTCGGGGGAGAAGAACACCAGGAGCCGCGCCACCCCGGCGCCGAACGCCCGCGCGATCTCGGCCACGGCCTCGCCGGCGGAGCCGCGCTCCGTCCAGGCCGTTCTGATGCCGCACAGATGCGTGCGCACCTGCGTTCCGTCCGCCACGTCCCGCTCCCGATCGTCGTCCGCCCCCGGTTGATCCGCGGGTTGTTGAAGTGCGCGAGTATGTGGCGCGCCATCGAAACCTGCAACGGGGCCGGAAACCCCGAGCCGCCGCTTGGGGATGTTCGAGACGGGGTCCTTCGGCCCGCGGCGCACCGACGCCCGAGCTACGTGTTCGCGATCGATCGGGCGCCGCCGGCCTGCGTCTCCCGAAGCAGGACCAGCGATGCCGCCTTCGCCTGGCGGCAGAGCGAGCGGACCTGCTCCAAGTCTTGCCGGAACACCTCCAGCCCCTCGCCGACCACGCGCTGCTCGTGGATGCCCTCCAGCGCCCGGCAGGCATCGGACAACGCCGTGAAGCCGAGCATGCCGGTCGAGCTGGTGAGCGTATGTGCTTCGAAGCGAAGCTGGTCGCGTTCCTCCACCGAGGCATCGCCGCCGAGGAAGCTCGCGCCCAACTCGTCGGCCAGCGCCTCCAGCAGGCTGGCCAACCGCTCGGGCCTGACCTGCGCCGACATCGCGTCGTAGGTCTGCTGATCGGGCAGGGCGGCACGAAGCCCGGCATCGCTCAGATCGGACGGCGCGGTTCCGGCGTTCCAAGCCAGCGACTTGTCGATCAGGCGGTAGAGCGCCGCCCGCTCGAACGGCTTGCCGATGTGGTCGTCCATGCCGGCCGCGCGGAAGGCCTCGATTTGGTCCGTCAGCACGTTGGCGGTCATGGCGACGATCGGCACGGTCGCGGCGTGGGTGCCGAGGGCGCGAATGCGGCGCGTGGCGGTCAGCCCGTCCATGCCGGCCATCTGCACGTCCATCAGCACGAGGTCGTAGCGGCTCCGCTCCACCGCCCGGATCGCCGCCTCGCCGTCGTCGACCACGTCGACCGTGTGGCCCCCGACCTCGAGGACGGCGCGCGCCAGCTCCTGGTTGATCGCGTTGTCCTCGACGAGGAGCAGGTGGCCCGAGCGCCGCGCCGCCGGAGCCTGCGTGACGAGGGCGATACTGCGCGCCACCGTCCCGTGCGGCAGCACCACCGAGAACCAGAACGTGGCGCCGACGCCCTCGTCGGACAGGACGCCGATCTCGCCGCCCATCAGGTCGATGAGCTGCCGGCTGATGGCGAGGCCGAGGCCGGTCCCGCCGAAATCCCGCCCGATCGAGCCGTCCACCTGCGAGAAGCGCCGGAACAGGCGGTCCTGCTTGTCCCGGGCGATGCCGATGCCGGTGTCGGCCACGCTGAAGCGCAGGCGCTCGCCGGCCTCGGTCGCGCCACCGTGCTGGACGCTCAGGGTGACGGAGCCGCGCGCCGTGAACTTGATCGCGTTGTTGAGCAGGTTGAGCAGCACCTGCCGCAGCCGCCCCTCGTCGCCCACCAAGCCCTTGGGCAGGGCCGGATCGATCACCGCCCGGACCTCCAGGCCCTTCCCGGCGGCGGCGCCGCGCACGATCGCGAGGCTGTTGTAGACCAGCGCACGCGGGTCGAAGGCCTGCCGGTCGAGGGCGACGGCACCGGCCTCGACCTTGGAGAAGTCGAGGATGTCGTTGACCACCATGAGCAGGGACGCGCTCGACGTGCGCACCAGCTCGGCCTGGCGCTGCAGGTCCTGGGGCAGGCGGCCGGAGGCGACCATCAGGTCGGTGAAGCCGATGATGGCGTTGAGCGGCGTGCGGATCTCGTGGCTCATCGCGGCGAGGAAGTCGGTCTTGGCCGCGCTCGCGCGTTCCGCCGACGCCTTGGCGTCGGCAAGGGCCTCTCCTTGCGCGCGGCGCTCCGAGACGTCGCGGAAGGTGGCGACGATCGTCGGCTCGCCGGCCTGGGCGTCCGGGATGCGCCGGAACACGCCCTCGACCCAGATCCAGCCGCGCGCCTTGTTCCGCGCCCGGTACTCGCACGTCGCCTCCGCCTGGCCGCGGGACAGCATGCGCGTCGCCGCGTAGAGCAGGCCGAGGTCGTCGGGGTGGACGTAGTCGGCGAGCCGCATCGCGCCGAGCTCTTCGGGCGCGTAACCGAGGAGGCGCTCGGAGGCCGGCGAGATGTACGAGCGCCGGCCGTCGTCGTGGCCGAGGATGATCAGCTCGCCGGTGTTCTCCGCCAGCAGGCGGAAACGGTGCTCGCTCGCGCGGATGCGCTGCTCGGCCTCCACCCGGGCGGTGATGTTCCGGGTCGAGGCGACGCAGCCGAGGGGTCGGCCCGCGGCGTCTTGGACCAGGCGGTAGCCGACCTCGACCCAGACGTAGTCCCCGTCCTTGCGGCGGTAGCGCTGGCGCTTCAGCGCCTCGGTCCGCCGGCCGTCCCCGAGCTCCGCGAGGAGGGCGGCGACCGCGGGCCGGTCCTCGGGGTGCACCATGTCGATCGGTTTCGTCCCGATCAGCTCCTCGGGCTCGTAGCCGAGGAGCCCGCGCGAGGCGGGCGAGACGTAGCGGCGGGTGGTGTCGAGGTCGACCTGGACGATCATGTCGCTGGTGTGGTCGGCCAGCAGCCTGTAGCGCGCCTCGCTGTCGATCACGGCGCGCTCGGTCTGGCGCAGGTCGGTCACGTCCATGACGGTCCCGAACACCGCCGTCGTGGCCCCGGCCGCGTCCTGCTCGCACAGGCCGCGGCAGACGATGTCGCGGAAGCGGCCGTCGGACGTGACGATGCGGGCAGCGAAGGAGAAGCTTTGGCCGGTCTCGACCGCGTCCGCGACGTGGCGCGCGACGGCCTCGCGGTCGTCCGGGTGGTAGAAAGCGAGCGCAGCGTCGAGAGAGGGTGGCCCGGCTTCCGGGTCGCGGCCATGGATGCGGAACACCTCGTCGGACCAGAACAGGGCGTTTCCGGGCAGCTCAATGCGCCAGTGGCCGATATGGGCGATCTGCGCGGCGAGGCTCAGCAGGCGGTTGGCCTCCTGCGCCCGGCCCTCGGCCTGGCGGGCGACGCCCTCCTTCTCGGCCAGGGTCGCGTTGGTCCGCGCCAGCGCCGCCCGCTGCCGGCTGCCGCGCTCCAAGCCACGCAGTAGAACGAGGATCACGGCCAGCAGCACGGCCGTCACGATGGCGCCGGCGACCTGGGCGTGCAGCCGCTCGGCGGCCAGCGGAGCCATCACCGCGTCGAGGGATTTGCCGACGTTGACGATGAGCGGCAGCGTCCCGACCGAGCGATAGCCGTAGATGCGGGTGACGTGATCGTAGGGACTCGCCATCCGGAACGAGTCCGAGGTCTTTTGTTGAAATTGTTGGAAGTATTTGCTGGGCAGGTCGAGGGTGCGGGTGTCCAGCTCGTACATGCCCGCTGTCTGTGGCGCGCGGGCGCGCACGAAGCCGTCGTTGCCAACGAGGGCGATGCTGCCCTGGGGGCCGAGGTCGAAGGCCTTGAACTGGCCGGCCAGGTAATCGGGATCGATCGAGGTGACGATGACGCCGGCGAAGCGTCCGTCGGGGTGGGCGAGCCGCCGCGCCACCTGCATCACGTAGGCGCCGGTGATCCGACCCTTCAGCGTGCGATCGATGTAGAGGCCCTGGTCCGGGTTCGCGGCCAGCGCCTGGAAGTACGCCCGGTCGCGGACGTTGATGCGCGGCGAGCCCGCCGGCAGCGGCGTGCGCGCATAGAGAAGGTCCCCGTGCTCGTCGAACAGGGTCATCTGGTGGACGACGTGCTCGAGGGATGTCGCGCGCCGGAGCCAGGCGTGGAAGTCGAACGTCTTGGGGTCGCGGAAGAAGTCGTCGGCGATGAAGCCCATGACTTGGTCGACGCCGACGAGGAGCCGCTCGACGTGCTGCTCGACCCCGACCGACAGGTTGACCACGTCGCGGGTCGCCTGCTCCCTGGCGGTCTGCTCGCGCAGGTGCAGGTGGTACGACAGGCCGACCCACACGACGGCGATCGTGAGCAGGCCCGCCACGAGGACGAGGATCTGGAAGGCGTCCGTCGCCGGGCGCTTGGTCGGGACGGTGGCATCGGGCTGCGCCCGATGCGACGAGGTTGACATAAGGCGGTCCGAGATCGAGCAAGCCGGCACCCGCCCGTTCGAAGCCCGGTCGTGCCGGCTCCGCGTTCGGGTGCTCGCGCGAACAAACGGAGTGCGGTCGGCGAAATCCAATCACGTCCCGAAGACCCGCCGCGATCGCAGGCCGATGTTGCAGGCGAGGAACACGTCCGCGCCGCACCCGTGACGGCCCGGATCGGGCTGGCGGAGATCCGCCGCGTCTCACCATCCGCCGCCCGTAGGGGCGCACCCCGGGACTTGGCCGAAGGGGGCGAATGTGCAACGCCTGATTGGCGGCGGCGGCTATCCTGCGGCCGGCCGGGCGGACGAAGCCATGGAACTCCTGATCGTCGACGACCACCCGCTGTTCCGCGAGGCGCTCGCCAGCACGATCGGGCTGTCCTACCCGGAGGCGGTGCTGCACGAGGCCGACGGGATCGCCTCGGCGTGTGCCGTGCTCGCCGCCCACCGCGACATCGAGCTGACGCTGCTCGACCTGTCGATGCAGGGCGTCTCGGGCTTCGACGGCCTCGTCACCATCCGCGCCCGCTTCCCCCGCGTGCCGATCCTGGTGGTCTCGGGCCACGAGGAGCCGCGCATCATGCGCGAGGCGTTGCACCATGGCGCCGCCGGCTTCGTGCCGAAGGCGGTCGACAAGGCGACGCTGACGCAGGCGATCCGGGACGTGCTCTCCGGCGCGCTCTCGATTCCCGCCGGCCTCACCGAGACGAGCCCGCCCGCCCGCGGCGCGGGCCGCAAGGCGCCGCTGGCCGCGCGCATGGCCCGGCTGACGCCGCAGCAGGTGCGGGTGCTGACGATGATCCGCCAGGGCAAGCTCAACAAGCAGATCGCCCACGAACTCCAAGTCGGCGATTCGACCGTGAAGGCTCACGTTTCCGAGATCTTGCGCAAGCTCGAGGTGATCAGCCGCACGCAGATCGTGATCGACACCGCGGCGTTGGATTTCGACCGCCCACAGGACACCCACGCGGGCTAAGAGGCGGCATTATCCTGCAACCGGCACCGGGATTTGCTGCGCGAGGCAGCAACGCCCGGCATTCGATTTAACATTTGCGAAATTCGCTCGTGCTCGACTGGTCCTTCGCCGGCCGCGCGAACTCTTGTCGGCTTCGAGCCCGGACGCGACCTTCGACTCGACGACCGGACCGCCCAGCGCGTCCAACGGTTGCCTCGCGGAGGCGACGCCCCATCTTTCCGGCGTGGGCGGCTTCAGCGAACAGGATCGACCGTGACCGTTTCTCCGACCATCCGCCTCCGGGCGCCCGCCCGCATGGGTGTCCTCGTGGGCGTCCTCGCCCTCCTGCCGGCGCTCGGCCACGCGCAGGAGATGCCGCGCATCGACAGGGCCCACAACGCCTTCCTGATCCACGGCAACTTCTGCGGCCCGGGCAACCGCGGGCCGAACCACCCGCCGGTGGACGCCCTCGACCTCGCCTGCGCCCACCACGACGCCTGCACGCCGGACCGCGCCTCCGGCCGGCTGGCGCACTGCGCCTGCAACGACCGCCTGCGCGAGGAGGCCGGCCTCGTCGCCCGCGATCCGCGCACGCCGCGGCCGGTGCGCGACACCGCGCAGTTCATCTCCGACGGTGCCGACCTGTTGCCATGCGACGACTGACGGCCCCCGGCCCGGTTGCCCCGCCGGGCCGCCTCAGGTGTGCGCGAAGATGTCGACCTCGGGCCAGCCGTCGAGGTCGAGCCGCGCGCGGGTCGGCAGGAAGGCGAAGCAGGCCTCGGCCAGGTCCGCCCGGTCTTCGCGGGCCAGCATCCGGTTCAGCCGGTCGCGCGCCGCATGAAGGTGGAGCACGTCGGACGCCGCGTACTCCACCTGCGCCGGCGTGAGCGTGTCGGCGCCCCAATCCGAGGATTGCTGCGCCTTCGACAGATCGACGCCGACGCATTCGCGGACCACGTCCTTGAGCCCGTGCCTGTCGGTGTAGGTGCGCGCGAGCTTCGAGGCGATCTTGGTGCAGTAGACCGGCGCCGGCATCACCCCGAGCGCCCGGTACAACACCGCCAGGTCGAACCGCGCATAGTGGAAGATCTTCTGGACGCCTGCGTCGGCGAGGACGGATTTCAGAACCTCCGGCACCGGCCCATCGCGAAAAATCTGCACCACGTCGGCCGACCCGTCCCCCTTCGAGACCTGGACGACGCAGAGCCGGTCGCGATGCGGGTTGAGCCCCAGCGTCTCGGTGTCGACGGCGATCGCCGCCCCCGGATCGTACCCGGCCGGCAGGTCGCCGCGATGCAGACGGATGGTGTGGCTCGGCATGTTCTTGGATCTTGTTCTTGGATCTTGGCGGTGGGGGAATTTTTGGCGGGTATCACCCTGGCTGGTGGGGGACAAGGTTGGGGCGCGACAGCGCTGTTTCGATGGGTTTGAACGACTGCTGGCGATCTCGCGACGCTCGCGATAGCTCACACGGATGTTCTGGAAGCGCTCGACGCGCCGTGTGATCTCGTGGTCCGAAACCGGCCCCACGTACTTCTGAGTGTGTTTCGGCGTGCAACTTTGACCCCGTGAGGCGGGGGATCGGCGTCCAATTCTGACCCCCTAACCTCGTTCTCGCAGACTGCCCTCCGGTACGGCCGGAAGGGTGGTGTAGGGGGATGAAGGGC
>NZ_VRUW01000096.1:0-15653 GCF_008039475.1 Methylobacterium sp. WL12
CCCTCACCCAAGTCGGGCTTGCCCGACTTGGGCACACAAGGCGCGGATCTCGGGCAAGCCCGAGATCCTTAGGGGGGAGCGAAGAAACCCGAGCCAGGAGGAACCCACGCCATGATGCACGGAGACATCTCGTCCAGCGCCGACAGCGTCGGCGTCGCGGTGGTGAACTACAAGATGCCGCGCCTCCACACGAAGGCAGAGGTGCTGGAGAACGCCAAGAAGATCGGCGACATGATCGTCGGCATGAAGGCCGGCCTGCCGGGTCTCGACCTGGTGATCTTCCCCGAATACTCGACCCACGGGATCATGTACGACGCGGGGGAGATGTACGAGACCGCCTCGACCGTGCCCGGCGCCGAGACCGAGATCTTCGCCGACGCCTGCCGCAGGGCCAAGGTCTGGGGCGTGTTCTCGCTCACCGGCGAGCGCCACGAGGAGCATCCGAACAAGGCGCCCTACAACACCCTGATCCTGATGAACGACCAGGGCGAGATCGTGCAGAAGTACCGCAAGATCATGCCCTGGACGCCGATCGAGGGCTGGTATCCGGGCGACCGCACCTACGTCTCGGAGGGGCCGAAGGGCCTGATGATCAGCCTGATCATCTGCGACGACGGCAACTACCCCGAGATCTGGCGCGATTGCGCCATGCGCGGGGCGGAACTCATCATCCGCTGCCAGGGCTACATGTACCCGGCGAAAGAGCAGCAGATCCTGATGTCGAAGGCGATGGCCTTCGCCAACAACACCTACGTCGCGGTGGCCAACGCCGCCGGCTTCGACGGAGTCTACAGCTACTTCGGCCACTCGGCGATCGTCGGCTTCGACGGGCGCACGCTCGGCGAGTGCGGCGAGGAGGAGATGGGCATCCAGTACGCGGCGCTTTCGAAATTCCTGATTCGCGATTTCCGCGCGCACGGGCAGTCGGAAAACCACCTCTTCAAGCTGCTCCACCGCGGCTACACCGGGATGATCAACTCCAAGGAGAATCGGCACGGGCTGTCGGAATGCCCCTACGACTTCTACCGCCGCTGGATCGAGGACCCCGACGCCACCCGCGACGCGGTGCGCGCCATCACCCGCCAGGGCGTCGGCACCGAGGAATGCCCGATCGACGGCATCCCCTTCGTCGGCAAGGGCGAAGGGCCGCCGGACCCGCGCTGAAATCGGCTCCGACGCAACGCCGCGCCGGCCCCGGATCGGGTCTGCGCGGCCACTTCCATGACACGACGACGTCTGATCGGAACGGCCCAAGGCCCGACACGTTGACCGGCGCTTGTCTTGCGCACATCAGGTCGAACCAGGGGCGGATCGGGTAGATCATGAACGGTGAGTCGAAGCCGGCCGGTGCGGGCGGTCAGGACAGCAGGCCGGGCGCGCACGGTGTCAGTGCGGAGTTCCGGCGCTTCGCCGACGACGTCCCGCTGATGATGTGGCGCTCGGACCATCGCGGCCACGCGATCCATCACAACGAGTGCTGGCTCCAGTTCACCGGCCGGCCGCTGGAGGAAGAACTCGGCGTCGGCTGGCGCACGGGCCTGCATCCGGACGACTTCGAGCGGCACGCGCGCATCGTCTCCGAGGCGTTCACCGCGCGCGAGCCCTTCACCGTCGAGTTCCGCCTGCGTCGTCACGACGGGGCCTATCGCTGGCTGCTCGACACCGCCCGGCCGCTGACCGAGGACGGCGAGTTCCGCGGCTATCTCGGCTCCTGCTTCGACATCACCGACCGCAAGCATGCCGAGGTACATATCGAGGAGGCGCTGCAGGAGAAGGAGACCCTGCTCGCCGAGGTCTACCACCGCGTCCGCAACAACCTGCAGGTCATGGTCAGCCTGATCGGCCTCTACGGCCGCGCGGCGCCGGAGCCCTGTCGCGGCAGCTTCGAGGCGCTGGGCCAGCGGGTGCGGGCGATCGCGCTGGTGCAGCAGCACCTGCACGAGGCGCCCCACATCGCCTCGATCGACCTGCGCGATTACTTGCATCGGCTCGCCTCCGGCCTCGGCCAGCTCCGCCGCGCCGGGCGCATCGGCGTCCACCTCGGCGGCGCCGGCACCAGCCTCGTCGAGCCGCGCACCGCCAACGCGCTCGGGATGATCGTCGCCGAGATCGTGGCCGAGTGCCTCGACGCCACCGCCGAGAGCGTCGCCTGCGCCATCGCCATCGACATCGACGCCGCCCCCGGCGCGCCGGTGCGCCTCTCGATCACCTCCGGCGCCGGCGACCAGGGTGAATCCGGCCGGCCCAACATTCCAAAGCTCGGGCCACGGTTGATCGCGGCCTACGCGGCTCAGGCCGAGATCGCCGTCACCGGGGTGGCGACGGCCGAGGACCCGCTGCGGCTGCAGCTGCCGGAGGCGCGGGTCGACGGCCCAGCCTGAAGGGCGCCGCAGATTCGCTTCGGCCGGGGTGGCGACCTATATCTTGGACGACCCCCGCGCCCCCGACAGAACACCGGCCGAGCATGCTGCCTCCGATCGAGACCATCGTCGAGAACTTCGAATTCATCGACGACTGGGAAGAGCGCTACCGCTACCTGATCGAGCTCGGGCGCACCTTGCCGCCGGCCGACGCCGCCCTGCACGCGGAGTCGAACAAGGTGCTGGGCTGCGCCAGCCAAGTGTGGATCGACCTGAACGTCGATGCGTCCGCCGACGTGCCGCGCCTTCACCTGCGGGGCGACAGCGACGCCCACATCGTGCGCGGCCTCGTCGCGCTGATGGTCGCGCTGTTCGACGGCAAGACCCCGCGCGAGGCGGCAGACACCGACGCCTTCGCCCTCTACACCAAGTTGGGCCTCGGCGAGCACCTCACCCCGCAGCGTTCCAACGGCGTCCGCGCCATGGCCGACCGCATTCACCGCGACGCGGTCCGCCTCGCCGCCTGAGCGGGCGACCGCCTCACGCCCGGTCGCGCCACAGCCGCATGCGGGCATGGTCCGGGCCTATGGCCTCGCGCTGCAGGCCGTAATGCTCGGCCAGCCGCCCGAGGGCGATCTTGGCGACCACCTTGGCGGAGCGGGCCGGCCAGCGGCGTTCCTCCTCGATCCGCTCCAGCCCCTTCACGTGGCCGCACAGGTCGATCAACAGGCCCGACAGGTCGTGGCCGACCGCATCCATCGCGCGGTCCACCCGGGCGCGCGCCGCCATCATCGTGTCGGAGGCGCCGGCGGCGTCGCGCGGCCCCGAGCCGTCGACGCGGATCGCCGTCCAGTCGATGCCCATCCGCGGCATCAGCATGCCCGTGGTGATGTCGCGGCGCAGGCGCTCGCCGGCCTCGAACGACGCCCGGTCGAGAAGCGGCGCCCCGTCGCGGCCGCGCCGCCGCACCATCCAGGCGATCGGGCTCTCCGCCGCGTCGCGCAGGCGCCTCTCCGTTCCCTCGCCCTCGACTACGAGGTCGAGATGCTGCCCGCGGAAGGCTTCGCCGGCCGGCGCGTCGCCACGCCGGAGGCGCGCCCGGCCGGCGATCGACAGTACGATCCGCCCGCGCGGGCCGGGTTCGCGCAGGGCGAGGTCGGCGGCGAGCAGGCGCTCGCCGGACGCCGCCGGGAAGCGGCCGCCGCCGAGCGAGACGCCGCCGCCGCAGCGCACGATCAGCATCGCGTCCTCGACCGGATCCGGGAAGGCGTAGGCGCCGTCGGCGGCCAAGGCCGCCAGCAGCCGCTCGCCGGCACGCCCGATCGCGGCCTCCGCGGGCGGCAGGGCGACCGGGCGGGCAAGGGGGCGAGGAGCCAGGCGAGCGGTCCGAGCCTGAGAGGGTTTGTTCATGTTTTGTTCCCAACGCGAACGGTCTTCGTCACGACGAAGGAAACAGGAGAGTCCTGAAAATCGTCCTAGATCAAGACTTGACGACCACGACGCTGTGGAGCGTCACGCACCCTAGGGTGCAGGGTCGGCGCCGGGCTTCGCCGGCGGATGCTTCAGCACCTCGGCGATCTCGTCCTCGGACTTGCCGCGGACGTCGTAGCCCATCCCGGCGAGGCGCTCGACCAGGGCGTCGCTGTCGGCGGCCGAGCGGGCGGCCCATTCGGCGAGGACGTCGTTAGCCTTGCCGAGGTCGTCGGTCGGAACGGCGTCGGTCGACATCTTGGCATCGCTCATGGGGACAAACCGCTCGCAGAACCAGGACGGTGACGCGCAAGGTTCGTGCCCAGCGCGCGCATTGTCCAGCGCGTGGATGTCGGCTTGCGTGAAGAAAACGCGACCGCACGACGAAAGAGAGCGTCTTCCGTGATCCGGAGATCACGGAAGACGCTCGAGATCGCGCGGGACGTGGGGAAACCGTGCCCCGGCGCCCCGCATGGCGGTCTCAGGCGGCTTCGTCGTAATTGCCCGAGCGGGTCTGGCCGAGGCCGATCGCCTTGGCGAGGTCGGAGCGGGCCTTGGCGTAGTTCGGCGCGACCATCGGGTAGTCCGGCGGCAGGCCCCACTTGGCGCGATACTGCTCCGGGCTCATGTCGTACTTGGCGCGCAGGTGGCGCTTGAGCGACTTGAAGGTCCGGCCGTCCTCCAGGCAGATGATGTGGTCGGCGGTGACGGACTTCTTCACCGGCACGGCGGGGGTCAGCGGGCCGGCGGGCGCCTCGGCCTCGGCCTGTCCGCCGGCGACCTGCATCAGCGACGCGTGGATACGGGTGATCAGCTGGGCCAGCTCGCCCGGGGGGACCGGGTTGTTGCTGACGTAGGCCGACACGATGTCGGCTGCGAGTTCCACGTAGTCGACCGTGGTTTCAGTGTCGTTCATGTTCGGCCATGTCCTCTGGACGCTCAGGCTGTCGACGGGTCTTGGGCGGCGCGGGCCGTCGGCCCCGCCGTCTCTCGCCAGGATGCGGGCATTCCCGCAGCAATGTTCGGCCCGCCCGCAAGTGCTGAGTAAAATGCGGGGACCCCTCCCCGCGACGACATCTCATTAGGATATTTGCAGATCGCCCGCAAGTTGCTCGACGACAGTTCGGATACGCAACGTCAACTATCCGGAAGGATATTTCAGCTTAACGAAATCGGCTAAAGCGATGCCTACTCAAGGGCGAAGCATCCCACCGATTCGGCTCTACCCCAGATTGCAGAACCTGCGGAGGACAACGCGGCCGGCACCAAGCCGGGGCGAGACCATTGCACGCCGGGCCTTGTCCGGGGCCGGGCCGCACGGCACATGCCCAGGTTCGCGCAGGTTCTCCACGGGAAATCTCCAATGGCGTTCGACACGGCCCACGTCCCGCCCGCCTCCGACGCGCCGCGTGCGCAGCGCCGGCCGCACAGCTTCGTCGTCCACGGGCGCACCCTGTCGGACGACTACGCCTGGTTGAAGGCCGAGAACTGGCAGGACGTCCTCAAGGACCCGTCGGCGCTGCCGGCCGACATCGGCGACTACTTGAGGTCCGAGAACGCCTACGCCGAGGCGGCGCTCGCCGGCGCGGCGCCGCTGCGCAAAACGTTGGTCGCCGAGATGCGCGGGCGCATCCGCGAGGACGACAGCGGCGTGCCGACGCCGGACGGGCCGTTCGCCTACTACACCCGCCACCGCGACGGCGGGCAGCACCCCCTGGTCTGCCGCCGCCCATCCGCGGCCGGCGACGACGCGGGGGCGGAAGAGATTCTGATCGACGGCGACAAGGAGGGCGAGGGCCTGGCCTTCTTCGAGATCGCAGGCGCCGCCCATTCCGACGACCATGCGCGCCTCGCCTGGGGCGTCGACACCAAGGGCTCGGAGCTGCACGCGATCCGGGTGCGCGACCTCGCGACAGGGACGGACACGGCCGACCGCGTCGAGGCGACCTCCGGCGAGGCGGTCTGGTCGGCCGACGGCGCCGGGTTCTGGTACGTCGCGGTCGACGCCAACCACCGGCCGGCGCGGGTGATGTACCACCGCCTCGGCACCGAGCAGGCGGACGACGCCACGGTCTACGTCGAGCGCGATTCCGGGTTCTTCGTCCACATCGGGGCGACGCAGTCGGGCGCCTACCTCACCATCACCGCGAGCGACCACGAGACCTCGGAGGTCCACCTCCTCGACCGCGCCGCGCCGGACGGGCGCCTGCGCGTGGTGCAGCCGCGCGAGCCGCTGCTGATCTACTCGGTCGAGCATCGCGGCGCGGACCTCTACATCCTCACCAACGCCGACGGCGCCGAGGACTTCAAGGTCGTCACCACCCCGGTGGCCGAACCGGGCCGGGGGCACTGGGCCGACCTGGTGCCGCACCGCGCCGGCACCATGATCCGCCACCTGCATCTGCTCGCCGGCCACCTGGTCCGCCTCGAGGTCGAGAACGCCCGGCCGCGGATCATCGTGCGCGACCTCGCGACCGCCGAGGAGCACGCGGTGGCGTTCGCGGAGGAGGCCTACTCGCTGGGCCTCCAGCCCGGCTACGAGTTCGAGACGGCGACGATCCGCTTCGCCTATTCCTCGATGACGACGCCGACGGAGACCTGGGACTACGATTGCGCCACCCGCTCCCGCGCCCTGCGCAAGCGTCAGACCATCCCGAGCGGGCACGCGCCCGAGGACTACGTCACGCGGCGGCTGTTCGCGACCGCCCCGGACGGGGCGCAGGTGCCGATCTCGCTGCTGCACCGGCGCGACCTCGTCCTCGACGGGACGGCGCCGCTTCTGCTCTACGGTTACGGCGCCTACGGCACGCTGATGCCGGCGGCGTTCCGCACCAACCTGCTGAGCCTCGTCGACCGCGGCTTCGTCTACGCCATCGCCCACATCCGCGGCGGCACCGAGAAGGGCTGGCGCTGGTACCTCGACGGCAAGCGCGAGAAGAAGCCCAACACCTTCTCCGACTTCGTCGCCTGCGCCCGTGCCTTGATCCACGCACGGTACACCTCGGAAAAGAAGATCGTGGCGCATGGCGGCAGCGCCGGCGGCATGCTGATGGGGGCGGTGGCCAACCTCGCCCCGGAGCTGTTCGCCGGCATCGTCGCCGACGTGCCCTTCGTCGACGTGCTCAACACCATGCTCGACGCCGAGCTGCCGCTGACACCGCCGGAATGGCCGGAATGGGGAAACCCGGCCGAGAGCGAGGCGGCGTTCCGGACCATCCTGTCGTACTCGCCCTACGACAACGTCGCGGCCAAGGCCTACCCGGCGATCCTGGCGCTCGGCGGCCTCACCGACCCGCGGGTGACCTATTGGGAGCCGGCCAAATGGGTGGCGCGCCTGCGCGCGACCATGACCGGCGGCGGCCCGGTCCTGCTGCGCACCAACATGGAAGCCGGCCACGGCGGCGCCGCCGGCCGCTTCGACCGGCTCGAAGAGGTGGCGCTGATCTACGGCTTCGCGTTGGCGGCGGTGGGCGAGGCGTGAGGGAGAGGCGGCGTTCGGCTCGGCGAGGGATCCGTTGTCCTGAGCGGGAGACGTCCCTCCTTCCCAGGTTCCCGATTCACCGATTCCGCATAGCCTCGTATGACGCGCGGCTCCCCCCTCTCCCCGCAGGCGGGGAGAGGCCCGGCTGCACCCCGTGGTGCAGCCGGGAAGCGAGGGCGCAGCCGAAGCGACGGTGAGGGGGAGCTTCCAGAGGAGGCTCCTCCGTTCGCGCCCCCTCACCGTCGGCTGCCGCCCCGCTTTGCCGACGACGAGGTCGGCAAAGCCCTCTCCCCCACCGAAGTCGGGCCTGCCCGACTTCGGCAGGCAGGTTCGGATCTCGGGCAAGCCCGAGATCCGTGCGGAGCGAGGGGATGCGCGCACATCAAGGCGCCAGAAGCAGAGACGTGCGAAGCCTATTGCGTCTCCTTGAGACGTAGATAGCCCTCACGGCTGCGCGGGCGGCGGGCCGATGTCGAGGGGGCGTTCCGGCGGCGGGTCGGGCGTCTCGGTGCGGGCGCGGCGGGCGGCCTCCTCGGCGGCCTGGGCCTTGAGCCGGGCTTGGCGCGCCGCCTCCTCCGCCGCGGCCTTGTCCGCCGCAGCCGCCTTGTCCGCCGCGGCCTTGAGGGCGGCGGCGCGCGCCTTGTCCATCTCGATCCGGGCGCGGCGGCGCTGACGCTCGGTCTGGTCGGCCTCGATCAGCTCGATCGTTTCCAGCTCGCGCTGCAGCACCAGGGCGGCGAGGCCCGTGGTGAGCGGTCCGACGTCCAGGCTGCGCTCGGGCGCGGCGAGCGGGCCGGCGAGCCCGAGCTGGATCGCGGGCGGGCCGCCGCCCCAGCCCTTCGGCGCCGTGCCGCCCGAAAGCGTGCCGCGGGCGTCGAGCCGGCTCGTCCGGAAATCGTAGCCCAGCGTCCCGCTCCAGCGCGCCGCGCCGAGATCGAGGTCGAGCGGGCCGGCCCGCAGGGTCCCGCCGATGACGGTCGCCGGCGCGGACGCCGGCTGCGTCGTGCCGGCGGCGGCCTTCGACAGCTCCTCCGCGACGAGGGCTTGGAGCCGGCCGTCGCGCAACGGGTCCTCGATCTGGAGCGCGCGGGCGAGCGCCCGGCCGATCGCGGCGGGATCGGTCTCGGGCAGGTTGAGGGCGGCCAGCGTGACGCTGCCCGTGCCCGAAAGGTTTGCCGCCAGGGCCGCGACATCCTCGCCGGAGGTGCCGAAGCGCAGGGCGGCGGAGAGCCGGCCGCCGAGCGGCCCGCCGTCGGCCAGCGCCGGGATCGCCACGTCGGCGACGGTGCCCTCGCCCGCGATCGCTGCGAGGCCGCCGCGCCGCGACAGGCTCGCCGAACCGGCGATCCGGCCCTCGGCGAGCTTAGCCGAGAGGTCGCGCACGCTCAGCGTGCCATCCTCGAGCCCGAGCGCCGCGGCGGCGCCCGTGGCGACGAGGCCGCGCCCGAGGTCGAGCCGTTCGACCCGCAGGTCGAGGGCGACCGCCGGCCCCGGCGCCGGCGGGGCGCCGAACCGCCCGGCGGCGCCCGGCGGCATCACCAGGGCGGCGGCGAGCTGCGGCAGGGACAGGCGGTCGAGGCGCGCGGTCCCCGACAGGGCCCCGTCCGGGATCCGCACGAGGTTCGCGTCGAGGGCCGCCCCGGCGATCCGCCCGGAGAGCACGGCGCGCGCGTCGTCGCCCTGGCGGGTCAGGGCGACGGAGAGGTCCGCCGGCCACGGGCCCGGCGCGAGGGCGGCGGCGCCCGCAAGCGTCAGGACCGGGCCGAGGTCGGCGGTCTGGAGCCGCAGGGCGCCGGCGGCGGGCGGGCCCCCGTCGGCGGGAAGCCGCAGCGGCGTCGCGGTCGACAGGCTCGCCCCGGCGATCGTGCCCGACGCCTGCAGCGACAGGCCGCCCTCCGCCGCGCGGGCGGCGACGAGGGACAGGTCGGCCGGCTGCTGCAGGCCGGCGATGTCGGCGCGGCCGAACCAGGTGCCGGCCCGCGGCGTCGCGAGGTGGACCTTCGCCCCCTCGACCGCGCCGGCGCGGCTGACCAGAGACAGGTCGAGGCTGCCGCCCGCGGCCTTGCCCTCTGCGGCGAGCCGCAGCGCGTCGGCATCGCCCGCGTCGCGCGCCAGCGTGACCGCGAGGTCGAGGGCGCCGGCCCGCAGGAAGGCGGGGATCAGCCGGGTCTCGGCGGTCCAGACCCGCTCGATCAGGGCGACGAGGGGGGCCGCCACCGGGGCGGAGAGCCGGCCGGCGACGCGCCCCGCGCCGTCGGCGCCGATCCGCCCGGAGAGCTTCGCGTTGGCCCCGGCCAAATCGGTCACGTCGAGGCTGTCGACGACCAGCGCCGCCCCGTCCGACTGGATGCTGGCCGAGAGCGTGCCGTTCCCGCTGCCGGTCGCGCCGTAGCGCAGGTCGCGCGCCTCGATGGTGAGGCCGAGGTCGTGGTCGTGCAGGCCCGCGAGCGCGTTCCCGAGCGGCGGCAGGTTGGCGACGTCGAGGCCGCGGGCGCGGATCTGCGCATCGACGCGGCCGCGGGTCCGGCCCTCGGCCGCGGCGTAGCGGGCGTTGCCGGTGACCTGCGCCGTGCCGAGCCCGAGCCGGAGGTTGCGCAGGGAGTACGCGCCGCCGGCCGCGGAGACCTCGGCCGAGACCTCGATGGGCCGCCCGTCGAGGAGCGCCGTCGGCGGCCCGTCGAGGCCGAGCCGGCGCAGATACCGCCCGAGCCCGTCGGAGGCGGGTGCGGCGAGCGTCACCGGGCCGGTGAAGCGCGGGCTCGGATCGGTGTCGATTTCGCCGCTCGCCGTCACGGTCGCCGCGCCCGGCGCCACGGCCGAGAAGCGCCGCAGCAGCAGGCCGCCGGCGCGCTCGATGGTGCCGGCCGCCTTGAGGTCGCTCCATTCCTCGAAGCCGAGCACGGCCGTCTCGACCGACAGGTCGAGGTCGAGCATCACCGGCAGGCCGGACGTCGCCTTGCCCGCCTTGCTACCCAGCTTGGGCAGGCCGCGCGCGAGGAAGGCCTGCCCGCCCGGCGAGAGCAGGAAGGCGTCGAGGTCGAGGCGGCGCGCACCGAGGGTCAGCCCCGCGCGCCAGCGCCGCAGGTCGATCTGGCCGCCGCCGGACAGGCGCAGGACCTGACCGCCCGGATCGATCTCGGCGTTGACGCCCTCGAACCGGACCAGCGCGCCGCTCGCCTTGAACTTGCCACCGAGGGTGAACGGCAGGTAGGCGCCCGCGGCCTGGGCCGGCGGGCCGACCACGAGGCGGGCTCTGCCCTCGGCCTCGGCGACGAGGGCGCGCGGCTCGGAGCCGCGGGTGCCGCGCGGGTCCGCCGGCACGAAGGCGACGCGGGCATCCGCCTCGAAGCGCGGATGGGTGTCGCCGCCGCCCGAAAGCTTCAGCGCGACCGCGCCGTCCGCCCCCGGCTCGCCGCTGACGAGGGTGAACGGCAGGCCGCCGCTGCTGCCCGAGACCCGCCACGGGCCGACGAGCGCCGGCGCCTGGACCTGCACGGCCTCCGCGTAGAACTGGTCGGTGCGCCCGGTCGACGGCACGAACGTGGTCAGCAACAGCTGCTGGACGTGAAGGTCTTCGACCGCGAGGTCGCGCCCGCGCAGGGTCTCGCCGAGACCGGCAGGCACCACGAGGGCGTCGCCTTCGGTCACCGGCAGCTTGATCTCGGCGCGGCCGATCCGCGTCTCCGTGAACCGGACCGCGCCCGACAGCAGCGGGGTCAGGCCGAGCTCGGCCTTGACGAAACGCAGGTCGAGGGCGGGCTTTCCCGCATCGTCGCCGAGGTGCAGGCGGTCGAGGCGCAGGCGCGGCGAGGGCAGCAGCCGCACGTCGATGCGGCCCTCGGTGCGGACCGTCAGCCCGAGCGAGCGGCTCACGGTCGCGTCGACGAAGGCGCGATGGGCCGGCCAGTCGATGAAGGGGGGCACGGCGAGCGCCGCGACCAGGATTAGGATGACGGCGCCCGCGAGCGCGGTCAGAAGGTCACGCACCGTGATCGTTCCGCATGCATCCCGCGCCACCCGGCGGGTTCACGGCGGGCATAGCACGCCCTGCGGCAACCAGCGCCAGCGGGCTTTTGTCGGGGGCGGGCAGGGTCGTTTCAGGCGCAGGCCGCCGGATATTTACCGGATCGCTCGAGCGGGCCCCCCTTCCCTCCCCCGCAGTGGGGGGAGGGAAGCGACGGTCCGTTTATCGCCGGGGGGCGACGACCACGCCCGGGGTGGGTTGAGGCGCCTGCATCTGCTGGCTGCGCTGGATCTCCATGCGCGTGGTGTTGTTCTGCGAGGTGATGTTCTGCTGCAGCGCCCGGGACTCGCTCTGGCGGGCGAAGGACTCGTTGGCGGCGTCGGGGTTGCCCTGCCGGACCTGCGCGAGGGCGGGGGTGGCGGCGAGGACGGCGAGGACGGCGATCGGCACGATGCGCATCGGGCGCTCCTGAATCTCGTGTGGTCTTTATGATGTGGGTCTTGCGATGATCTGACCAAGCGGCCGGACGGCCCTGGGTTCCCCGCCTGCGACTCCCCGCCTGCGACCGTGCGGGGCGGCGACATCGCGTCCGGGCCTCGACGCCGTTCGCGTTTTGGTCCAGGGATTGCCGATGCCGAATTCCTCGCATGCGACGCCGCCTTCCGACGCGGGGCGTGGCCCCAGCTCCATCGCCGCCCGCGCCATGGGGGGCTTGCGCCCGACCGCCGCGTCCTACCTGGACGGCCTGAACGAGGAGCAGCGCCGCGCCGTCGAGGCGACGGAAGGCCCCGTCCTGGTGCTGGCCGGCGCCGGCACCGGCAAGACCCGGGTGCTGACCACGCGCATCGCCCACCTGATCAGCACCGGCCGGGCGCGGCCGTTCGACATCCTGTCGGTGACCTTCACCAACAAGGCCGCGCGGGAGATGAAGCACCGGATCGGCACGCTGGTCGGGCCGGCCGGCGAGGGCATGCCCTGGCTCGGCACCTTCCACGCCATCGGCACCAAGATCCTGCGCCGCCACGCCGAGCTGGTGGGCCTGAAGTCCGACTTCACGATCCTCGGCACCGACGACCAGCTCCGCCTGATGAAGCAGGTGCTCAAGGACCAGAACATCGACGAGAAGCGCTGGCCGGCGCGCGCGCTCGGTCACGTCATCGACGGCTGGAAGAACCGCGGCCTCGGCCCGGACCAGATCCCCGCCGGCGAGGCGCAAGCCTTCGCCTTCGGCAAGGGCGGCGACCTCTACACCGCCTACCAGGCGCGGCTCGTGACCCTGAACGCGGTCGACTTCGGCGACCTGCTGCTGCTGTGCCTCAAGCTGTGGCGCGAGAACCCCGAAGTCCTGACCATCTATCAGGACAAGTTCCGCTACATCCTGGTCGACGAGTACCAGGACACGAACGTCGCCCAGTACCTCTGGCTCCGCCTGCTCGGGCAGACCCGGAAGAACATCGCCTGCGTCGGCGACGACGACCAGTCGATCTACGGCTGGCGCGGGGCCGAAGTCGACAACATCCTGCGCTTCGAGCACGATTTTCCCGGCGCCGTGGTGGTGCGGCTGGAGCGCAACTACCGCTCCACCGGCCACATCCTGGCCGCCGCCTCGGGCCTGATCGCCAAGAACCAGGGCCGGCTCGGCAAGACGCTGCGGACCGAGGACGAGCTCGGCGAGCCCGTCACCGTGTCGGGCGCCTGGGATTCCGAGGAGGAGGCGCGGCTTCTGGCGGAATCGATCGAGTCGCTCCAGGCCAAGCAGCACCCGCTTTCCGAAATCGCGGTGCTGGTGCGGATCTCGGCGCAGATGCGCGAGATCGAGGACCGCTTCGTCCAGCTCGGCCTGCCCTACCGGGTGATCGGCGGCCCGCGCTTCTACGAGCGCGCCGAGATCCGCGACGCGCTGGCGTACCTCCGCGCGACCAAGAACCCGTCCGACGACCTCGCCTTCGAGCGGATCGTGAACACCCCCAAGCGCGGCTTGGGCGACGCGACGCTGCAGCAGCTCCACCTCTATGCCCGCGCCGAGCAGGTGCCGCTCCTGCACGCCGCGCGAAAGCTCTGCGAGACCGACGAGCTCAAGCCGCGCGTCCGCTCGACGCTGCGCGCGCTCACCGAGAGCTTTTCGCGCTGGGCGCGGCTCGTCGAGAGCAACCCGCATTCCGAGGTGGCGCAGACCATCCTCGAGGAATCCGGCTACACCGAGATGTGGCAGAAGGAGAAGTCGGCCGACGCCGCCGGGCGTCTGGAGAACCTCAAGGAGTTCGTCCGCTCGATGGAGGAATTCCCCGACATGGGCGCCTTCCTCGAGCACGTCTCGCTGGTGATGGAAGCCTCTGAGGCCGAGGGCGCCGACCGCGTCTCGCTGATGACCCTGCACGCGGCCAAGGGCCTGGAGTTCGACACGGTGTTCCTGCCCGGCTGGGAGGACGGCCTGTTCCCGAACCAGCGCGCGCTCGACGAGAGCGGCCGCGCCGGCCTGGAGGAGGAGCGGCGCCTCGCCCATGTCGGGCTCACGCGCGCCCGCAAGCGGGCAAAGCTGTCGTTCGCCGTCAACCGCCGCATCCACGGCCTATGGTCCTCCACAATCCCCTCGCGCTTCATCGACGAATTGCCCGAGACCGCCGTCGACGTGATCGAGGCGCCGGCCCACTTCTCGGCGGGCGCCTCGCGGTTCGACCGCAACCCGCAGCCCTTCGGCTCCAGCTACGGCACGCCGGGCTGGCAGCGGGCGCAGGCCAACACCGGGCAAGGGAACGGCGGATCCGGCAACTTCGGCAAGGGCGCGGCGCACACCACCGCCCGCGGCTTCGGCGCCTCGCCCGGCGGCGGGCGCGGCGGGCCGCGCCAGATCGAAGGCGAGCTGATCGCCAAGTCCACCGGCGCGCCCTCGGCCTTCGAGACCGGGATGCGGGTTCTGCACACCAAGTTCGGTCCCGGCGACGTGGCCGCGGTCGACGGCAACAAGCTCACCGTTGACTTCGACAAGGCCGGTCGCAAGATGGTGCTCGACAGCTTCCTGCAGCCGGCCTGACGCCGCCGCGGGACGGCGTCGGGTAGAGGCGTAGGACACGACCTTGGGCGGACCGGACACGGCCCCATCGCCCGACCTTCCCGGCGTACGACACGCCCGTCTCCGAACCATTTCGGCAACACCCGTCCACCACCGTCATGCGGTCGTCGCAGGCGGCGATTCTATGGTGCGCGCGTTGCATGCTCCTGCAACGACGAGGCCGGCCGCATTCGCGGCTCGCCTTGTCCACAAGCTTCGTGTCGTGGGCCGGAACCGGCTCGAGGCAGCCAGATTGCTTTGAGAGAGGCATAGTAAGCCCCGTCACGAAGGTAGAGCGAAGAGCGGTCCCGAGGTTAGCAAGTTCCTAGCTTAGCAAGTCCTTTTGGTTAGCAAGTCCTTTTGGTTAGCAAGTCCCACGCGGAGTGTTGATCGATGAAAAGACGGCGCGCACGACTCGAGCTGGTTGAAGACCGCACGGTCCGGCTGCACAGGACCCGCTTCGACGAGGAACGAAACCTAGGCCCGATCCAACCGCTGACCGACCGGCAGGCCGAGTACCTCGACGCGCTGGCCCTCCACCCGCAGGTGATCGTGCTCGGCCCGGCCGGCACCGGGAAGACCTACATCGCCGGCACCCGCGCCGCCGACCTGCTGCGCCAGCGCCGCATCGCCAAGGTGATCATCACCCGCCCCAACGTCCCCGGCGGCCGCTCGCTCGGCTTCTTCCCCGGCACCCTCGAGGAGAAGATCGCACCCTGGGTCGCGCCGCTCACCGAGGCGATGAAGGAGCGGATGGGCGCCGCCGCCTTCGAGATCGCGCTGAAGGCCGGCGACATCGAGATCGTGCCCTTCGAGGTGATGCGCGGGCGCACCTTCAAGGACTGCCTCGTGATCCTCGACGAGGCGCAGAACACGACCACCGCCGAGATCAAGATGTTCCTCACCCGCATCGGCGACGCGTGCCAGGTGATCATCAACGGCGACGTCTCGCAGACCGACCTGCGCGAGACTTCGGGCCTGCGCACCGTCATCCACCTGATCAAGAGCCGGACGATGCCGATCCCCGTCGTGGAGTTCACCCGCGACGACATCGTCCGCTCCGGGATCTGCGCCGAATGGGTGAAGGCGTTCGAGGAAACGAATCTCTGAGTTGTACGTTACCAGCGGCGGGTCGAAGCGGAGCCCCGCCGCGCTTCTCCGGCGCGACTTCCTTCTCCCTTCCTTCGGACCCGGAGGATGGAATGGGTGCCGCGGCCCGACGACAAGAAACAGGATTATCTCCGTGAGGAAACTGACCTTCGCCGTTGCCGTGCTCGCCTCGCTCGGCGCCGCCGCGATCACCGCCCCCGCCTCTGCCGCCCCCGGCGC